>NZ_VPEG01000184.1:0-1031 GCF_013417275.1 Acinetobacter sp. YH16038
GACAACGGACTACAAGCAACCCTTCACGAAGGCAGCAAGGTCACACAACTACGCAGACAAGGCATTGATACCGAGATCAGCCTAAAAAACGATTTCATCAAACAGCAAAATGCTGAAAAACAGCGTTTGCCTGAAATTTTGAAAGGATTAGAGCAAGAAATCCGCCTGACTGAATCCCAAATCGACAAATACAAACTGGACATGAGCCTAGAGACGATCAGAAAGCTCTCTAGCACGATGGAACCGACAAAACAGGCAGAACACCCAAAACCACAGCAAAAGCCCTCAGAACGCAAAACAGAGCCATCTACACGCATCGAAAAACCAAAGTTGAGTGCCACGCAGCAATTTGACTTGCTCATGGACCAATTAGCACGTCAACAGCAGCAAAAAGTGATCGATCAACTAAGAGCAGAAATGAAACAATTTCAATCTGAGTATGCAAAACAAACTGAATTATCGAAGAAACCTAAGCCAATGTTATTTGGCAAACTTAAATGGGAACAAGAACAAGCTGAGATTAGAGGGAATTTAAACAATCTCAAACGAAGATATGATACCAACAAAACGAGAATTTCGAATTTAGAAAAGCAAAAACCCTATGGCAGCCATGAAAACTACAAGGCTATCGCTGAAAAACACCCTGCTTTGTTTCAGGAAATGTTGAAAGAAAAAGAACAACAAGAACAAATCAGGCAAAGACAACGAGATTTAGAACCGACTCGAACTCGAACCCAGTCCAAAGACCGGGAACGATAGACCAGACGGTTACAGATCCAACTCAGCAAAAGCGTAATCAGAGGGGGGAAGTAACGTCTTACTCTATGTCGCTCACACTCCGTTCGCTTTGTACTGTTCTTTGTGACTCAAGCAGGTTTAAACCGAGCGAGTGTCTACGAGCGATTGAGCATCATCAAAATTTAGCCCTCGCTTTTTCCCTGATTACAAGCTCCCTTTTGATTCTCAACGGTAAGTACAGAGCATCCCGCATGGGTGCGAACAAACTTAAATTGCGTCTAGACCGAGCGAAG
>NZ_VPEG01000185.1:0-1019 GCF_013417275.1 Acinetobacter sp. YH16038
GATAGGTCTATATTCGCTAACTGCGTTTGCAGTGCGTCTATTTGCTCCGTATAGCTCGCTGTTAGCGATTTTATGGCTTTGGGTGATAGATTCCCTATTTCGGTCAAAATCGCTCTGAGATGCGATTTTATGGCCGATGTTGTCTGCTGTACTTCGTTTAAAAGTATAGTGCTGTTGGTGATAGGTCTCTCGCTTTGCTCGATAGTCATCTCGAACGTTTTCAGCGTTTCGGAGAGCTGTTGCAAGCTCTGCTGTAGTTGGTCGGCTTTCTGCTGCTGCTCTGAGATGCTCTGAATAAGCGTTAATTTCGAATTGTTCATGATAAAAGTCGCCTCTAAGTCGATGTCTTTTGCCACTTTTCAAAGTGGCAGTTAAGTATTCTTTACTTTGTTTGACCGATGCGATTCCTTCCAGTTGCTCAATACACTGGACAATATCTGCTCTGTTTTTTACTGTCAGTGTCCTTAAAAATGTTTGTACGTAGTTATCAACGAGCTTGCCAAACTGCTTTTTTGTAAGCGCCTCAAGATCTTGACCTGTAAAAATATTTTTAGCTTGAGCGTTGAGTTTTGCGACATAGTTTGGCTCTTGTGTCGTTTTCATCAAAAGCAGATCATCGGGGCGTGACCACTGGTACTTTGTGTTGAAGTAATCACGTAAAGAATCAAAATGCTTTTCATGGCCGGGTGGGGCAATATTGAGTGATTTACCGCTTTGAATATCTAGGCGTGGTGCTAGAACGTGGATATGCTTCGAGCCGTCATCGTCTGTGTGAAGCACGGCAAAAAGGTGGTACTGTGAGGGATCTAGTCCCGAAAAAGCATGCTTTTCAAACTCGTCTAAGACTTCTTTTATTTGTTCATCTGTCGGACTGTCTTCTTTTGACCATGCGATCACGCCACTGGTGTACTTCCACAAATGTGGACTTGAGTCACAGATGGCGTTAAATGTAGTCGCATCACCACGCAAAACATCAACACCTGCCCGAACATTGCCAAGATGATCGAACTTATCTAAAA
>NZ_VPEG01000186.1:0-1010 GCF_013417275.1 Acinetobacter sp. YH16038
CCGTTATAAAGATACAATTACTCCGCATTTAGCACCATTATAGGAATTGTATCTATTGATACATTGGTGTAATGTGTATCTTTATAAATATAATTGAACCCTTTTAATATGAAAAACGAGCTTGTTGTGAAAGATAACGCCTTGATTAATGCGAGTTACAACCTTGAAGTAACAGAACAGCGCTTAATCCTTTTAGCGATTATTAATGCTAGGGAAACTGGGCAAGGCATTACATCTGATAGCAAATTAGAAATTCACGCACACGACTACGCTAGTCGTTTTGATGTGAGCAATAGCGGTGCTTATAAAGCGTTGAAAGAAGCCGTAAATAACCTGTTTGATCGTCAATTCTCATTTAAAGAACCTGACAAGCAAGGAAATTTAGGTGTAGTAAGGTCAAGATGGGTAAGCCGTATTAAGTATATTGATGCGACAGCAACCTTAGAAGTTACGTTTGCGCCTGACGTTGTACCATTGATCACAAGGCTTGAGCAGCATTTTACAAGCTACCAACTGAAGCAAGTCGCACAGCTTACAAGCAAGTACGCTATAAGGCTTTATGAAATGCTGATAGCTTGGCGAGCTACAGGTAAAGTACCTGGGATTGAGCTATCAGAATTTAGAAATAGATTAGGCGTAGGCGATAATGAATACACGGCAATGAATAACTTTAAAAGCCGTGTGCTAGAACCAGCAATCAAACAAATCAATGAACACACTGATATAACTGTAAAAGTAGAACAACATAAAAAAGGGCGCACTATTAGCGGCTTTTCATTTAAGTTTAAGCAAAAGCAACAGCCGAAAATTGAAAAACCGAAAGACCTCAAGCGAGATCCAAACACACCTGACTTTTTTATAAAAATGACCGATGCACAACGTCATTTATTTGCAAACAAAATGTCTGAAATGCCCGAAATGTCTAAGTATTCACAAGGTACAGAAAGCTATCAGCAATTTGCTGTACGTATTGCAGAAATGCTTTTACAGCCTGAAAAGTTTAGGGAACT
>NZ_VPEG01000187.1:0-1009 GCF_013417275.1 Acinetobacter sp. YH16038
ATTGAATCTTTTAAACGTGAATTTTTAGGTGCATCCGGATTCTTTAATTGATTAAAAACCTCTAATAATTCGCTGTGATGAGTGCTTAACCTTTCAATGTCACTTTCAATAGCCATTCTTGGTGTCCACAGAGCAAGTAAACTTTGCTCATAATCTTTGAGTTCTTGATGACTCATTGCATCTAATTCAGCCTTAGTTCTCATGGTTTAAAATCCGTCTTGCTATGAAGAGCTTTAAAAATCCGTTTTGTTGTTTCCTCTCTTACACTTTTCGGATCTCGTAAGATGCCACTAATCCAGAGGGCAAATGTCGGGTAGTCTGGGAAATTACTGAGGTCTGATAGCTCAGAAAGTTTAGATAAAATAGTGCTGTACTTGTTAATTTGAGCATCAGATAAATTGCAGAACATATCTATAGTTCTTTGATCTCGCTGAGGCGCTATTAATTTTGGCTTAGGTTTTTCTTTCACTATAAATTTAAAGCCAACTACTGAACGCCCTTTTTTTACATTTTCATAAGTGAGTTCAATATCTGTATTAGTTGTAATCTCATTTAATGAAGGCTTCATTACTCGGTCTTTTAAATTACAGAGTTTGTCATAAGATTTGGGCAAACCCAGCTCATTTTTTATATGTTCTAAGGACATTTCAAATTGTCCCATTGCTTGATGCTTTTTAGCTAAATGATAAAGATCGAATGAGTAATCTTTTTTCAAACTTAGTACGATATCTTTTTTATATTTTGTATAAGGGTTTAATTTATCAAACTCTTTTAACATCAGTAGAACGATTTCAGGGAAACGTATAGCTATCCCTCCGTCTTCATAAGTGCAATCAATCACCCAATTCGACAGCACCTTTTTTCCTCTTTCATTGTTATAAGAGAAATTTCTTTTAAGTAGATTCTTGCTGGCTAGTTCTAACTGCGTATATGCGGAATGCGTTTTAATGCCACATTCTCTAGCAAACTCTTCTGCCGTAATCATAATTCGGTCTTTTTCAGTTGCATC
>NZ_VPEG01000188.1:0-1008 GCF_013417275.1 Acinetobacter sp. YH16038
ACTCTGTACACGACAAATTTCACAGAACCCTTATCCTATCAGGATTCTGCTTTCTTAAAATTGCCAAAATTTCCTTAAACTCTTCTTTTTTCCCAAAACCAATTAAACGCTGAATCGCCATTTGAACATAGTCTAAACCATAGCGAAATAAACTCATTGAGAGTCGTCCATGCTTCTTTATTTTTATCGCTTTTTTTTGATTATGTTGCCATTCACCCGTTAAGTAACACCAACAGAAGCTTATAGCTAACACCGCAATCAATTTTTTCACTCGTCTAGGGTCTGTCAAGCGCGTATTTTCAAGATTAAACCCGCGTCCTTTGAGACAACTGAATAAGGTTTCAATTTCCCAGCGTAATGCATAATCCTGAATAGCATTGGCATTAAACTGAGGAGAAACGACGAGTAAAAGCTCTCCATTTTCTAACTGTAGTGCACTTATATATAGTTTCACCCGACCAACCAAAATCCGTCGTTTACGACATTCAATTTGACCAACTTTAAGATGGCGAAATAAATCACTAATTTTATGATTCTTTCCTAAATGATTGGTGACAATGAAGTTTTTTTAACACGAATGCAGAAGTTGATGTCTTGTTCAATTAACCATGTAAACCACTGCTCACCGATAAACTCTCTGTCTGCGAACACATTCACAATACGGTCTTTACCAAAAATGGCTATAAAGCGTTGAATCAAAGCAATACGCTCTTTCGTATCTGAATTTCCACGTTTATTAAGCAATGTCCAAAGGATAGGTATCGCTATTCCACGATAAACGATTGCGAGCATCAGGATATTAATATTTCGTTTTCCCCATTTCCAATTGGTTCTATCTAAAGTCAGTTGCACTTGGTCGAATGAAAACATATTGAAAATCAACTGAGAAATTTGACGATAATCAAAATACTGACCTGCAAAGAAGCGCTGCATACGTCGATAAAATGATTGTGGTAAACACTTGATGGGCAAGGCTTTAGATGCAGAAGAAAGATTACATGTTTGCTT
>NZ_VPEG01000189.1:0-1000 GCF_013417275.1 Acinetobacter sp. YH16038
TGGGCTTTTTCTTTGATCAATCAGACATTAAGACAAAAAAGGGAGGTCATATCTAATAATGACTAAATCCCTAATCAAGCACGTTTCAATGCCATAATATGGCGAACCATATCGTTAATATGTTGTTTTGTTTCATTATCTTGTGAACTTAACCATGCAACTACATCAGCATCAAAAGCCTTTGCTTGAGCTATGGCATGGCGTTCCTGTAATTTCTTCACAAAGCTAGGTTTAACCAATGGCGCATTAGTAGGGTCAAAATTTTTATAGCGTTCTAGTTCATTTTGCATTGCTGTACCTCCGCTTTTGGTGATGTGATGGTTCAAATGCAGTGATTATTCTCGCAACATCTCCACGTTCAACCCAAACCACTGTTAATAGTCTACCACGATTGCTTAAACCGACTGATATTAGTCGTTGTTCATCATAGTGTCCTACATCCTCAAAAGAGATCAATGCAGGATCAAGGAAAATACTACAGACCTCCTCGAACGTAATTTCTCGCCCTCGATAGACTAAATCCATTTTTTGGTCATGCCATTCAAATAACAAGCCGTAATATTCAATTAATGGCATGATTACCTCTTTTCCTCTCGTGAAATAAAAAATATGCCTATTATTTTGGGTCTATGACACAAAAATCGCCATTTTTTCCATATCCGCACTGCTTTTTCATCACACGAACACACGGTTTAGATTCCTCTCCAACAGTACAGCTTCCAATATCAAACTGGATACCTTGCTGTCTTAAGCTCTCGATCTGAGGGATATTTTCTAAAGGTTTGATATAAACACTGAATAACCAAATGATGCCAAGCATCAGAATGGCGAAAATGCCTAAAATGATGGTGATGATTTTCCATGAAAATTGATCACTGGTTGATTCAATCGAGTTTTTTAAATGTCCAAGTGCTTTGGCGGTCTTGATAAGTTCTGCTGTACCCTCCTGTAAGCCCGTATTTAGCGATTTTGATACAGTATGGTGGGTTTGCTCAGCAAT
>NZ_VPEG01000190.1:0-1000 GCF_013417275.1 Acinetobacter sp. YH16038
GAAGCATTATTCAACAAGATGAGTGTTTGGTTCAAAAAGATGAAAAAATTAATGCTGAAAAAGTAATCGTGTTATCGAGAGCTGGTTTAAGAGAAATTGAGGTATATAAAAAACCTAAAATCATTATAGTTAGTATGTATAACTATGATAATGAAGAAAAAATTAGTGAAGAATGTATTTATGTTCAAAATATTTTGCAGCAATGGGGTTACGATGATGTTGGAGTCAAAATCTTAAAACCAATTAGATTAGAGCATGCTTTTAAAAGTGAAATTGAACAAAAAAATCCTATTATTAATCCCGCTTTAACATCTTCACAAGAGCAGTTTACTGATGAATTTCGAGTATTGGCAGCAGAGTACGATTTAATTTTAGTTTGCAGCGCTAGTTCTTCAAGTGGTGGTATTTTAACTTTACCTAAACTTGCTACTTTTGATCAATCGTCAACTAATAGTCCAATCAACATGCTCACGTTAAATGAGGAAAAATTTAAAGTTTTTAGAAGTGATCATCGTTCACATCCAATCAATAAAATGGAAAAAATATTAGATACCCAAGGTCATTATAGAGGTTTAAAAACTCACACTATTGAAGACAAAGCAACTATCGTGAACCTCCTAGGAGATGTTGATGATATTGCGATGACGATGAATGTCGGAGTGAGATATATTTTAAATAGAACTGACCCTAATTTTATAAAAAATAATTTTCACAGAGGATTCATTAAAAATTATGAAACTACCGATAAAATGCAATTATTATTTGGAAATTATACACAGGATGACTCTGGAAAATTCTTGATTGATATTGCTGAAGACACGGGAAATCATAAGTTAAATAAATTCACGTACTCTAATTGTATTGTAGTCATTCCAAGCCAAGCTGATGTTTCAGAAGTCTTCTTTATAAAACTTTATTAAGAATAAAGATGAAACTAAAAGGACTAAGCCCTGTAGCATACAGAACTCAGTCCTTTCGTATAATCGCCATTATGTTAAAT
>NZ_VPEG01000002.1:0-102395 GCF_013417275.1 Acinetobacter sp. YH16038
TATACACAGCCATCGGGGACGTGGCGAAATTGGTAGACGCACTGGATTTAGGTTCCAGCGCCGCGAGGTGTGAGAGTTCGAGTCTCTCCGTCCCCACCAATTTACTCAAGAGATTGAGTAAAATGGCCGAGTAGAGGATTGGTGTAATGGTAGCATGACGGTCTCCAAAACCGTTCGTCAAGGTTCGAATCCTTGATCCTCTGCCAAAGTTTGAAAAAAAGTCCAACACTAAGTTGGTACCCTGATGGGGACGTGGCGAAATTGGTAGACGCACTGGATTTAGGTTCCAGCGCCGCGAGGTGTGAGAGTTCGAGTCTCTCCGTCCCCACCATCAAAAGAGACAAGGTTGATGCCTTGTTTTTTTTTGCCTGGAATTTAAGGCTGAGCCATCTTTTAATCTCATTTTCATTATTCGCTTACTTTCGATGAGTAGATTTTAAATACTCAAACTAAGTATCAGTGAAGGTGAGAAGAGGGAAGTCCTTTAAAATATCCAATCAATTGGCTGATCTAAACACTATTAAAATTAATATTCAGCACTCTTTCAAATAACTTGATTTTTTAAATTGGAGAAATGAAATTAAGCGGTTTTATTAAAAATAAGCCAGTATTTAATCATCAAAGAATTAACTGATTAATTTTTGATATAAAAACACCGAGTTGATCATAGAATCGCTTGTCAAGCAGATGCGATCGCTATAATATACACAGCCACGGGGATATGGCGGAATTGGTAGACGCACTGTGTTCAGGTCGCAGCGCCTTCTGGGCGTGAGAGTTCGAGTCTCTCTATCCCCACCACACATTATATAAAATCAATAACTTATACAGCTTTGGTGCAGATTTGGTGCAACCCTTACTTTTAAGAGTTGCTTCTCGGTCTTCCGGTTTTCTTAGATTTAGCCATTTTTTCAATATCTGATCGATTCCATCGAGAGCGCTGTCCATCCTTCGACACACGTTTTGGCATTTTACCATCACGATCAAGCTTTCTCACATATTCCGCTGAATATCCCAAAACTTTTGCTGCTTCAGCGGTATTTAGTGTTAAAGGTTTCTTGTCTACAATTTCTTCCAGGCGCTCGACTTTCTCAACCAGATATTGATTCTGAGATTTAAGCTCCTCAAACATTGCAAAAATCTCAGGCATCCATCGGCTTGAGCCAACTTCCATTAAGACACCTCCTACAAAACTACAAATTTGTGATGCTTTAAATTGATTGCTGTCATTTTTCTACAATGCTGGCAACGAGTGCGAGATCGAACTTTTAATTCCTCCTCATCCTCTTTCAACTTTTCCCTAGCTTCCTGAATCCGATTTTGCAATCGAGCAAAATATTCAATACTGTCCTTAATCCACAAAACTGGATTAACCTTGGCTTCGCATTGCTTGCAAACCAATTCCATTGCTTTGGAGTCAATAGCCACCTGTATGTGCTGACACTTTTGAAAGTCACGTCTTGGAAAATTAATCACATCGCTTTCAATATCAATTTCAAGATGCTCATGAGTGGGGTAGGTATAATTATTCACGACACTTCTCCCAAACTCTTCACCACACCACTCGGCAACCCAAACACATCTTTAAAAGCCTTATCAAATTCACCACTTTGGATGAACTGATCAATATTGTTTGCAGGTTGTTCATGCTTCGCGATATATGACGACAGCATGTGGTAATACAGGTCAGCATTGCTATTAATCTCAAGAATCACACCAGTACCATTGTTCACACGCTGTCTTAAAGTTGCTTCCAGCTTGCGAACAAAGTCACTGTGCAAGTGATGTGACTCACTCGCGATGCTGTATAAAGATCCGGTCTGACCTGCATCCAAAACCAAATTGAAAGGCTTCTCTTTATACAACTGATCAATGATGAAGTTGGCCACAGCAATGTTTGTTTGTTGAATTTCAGTCATTGGCTGGATCCTGCGCTTCATCAATCATGGCCTTGTAGATAAACTCATTGCGCTTGTTGTGACTCATGCCTTCGATATCTTCAAAGTAATCCCACGTTGAATCGATCATCTTTGGAGTAGGTTCTTTCGGTACTAAAACAAACCCTTCCGGCACCGCTTGGGCTTTGGCTTCCCATCCAGCGCGGAACGTATCCCAGTGCTCATTAAATTCATCAACCTGATTTGTCATTTCAAAATCAGTGGCAACATATTGCTGCAATTCTTCATCAAACTTAAAAGACCAATCTGGATTTACATTGTTTGATGACTCAAACGCTTTTCTTTGAATATCCATCACGCCACCTTCAATTTATGTGTTTTATCTTTAAGTTTTGCCATCAGGATGCACGTTTCATTTGTGTCTGGCGTGGCAAGCTTTGAAAAAGACTGATTCAATCGAGCAAGTTCAGCCCTGGTGATCAGCATCAGATTATCTAACCGACAGTCCTGCTTGTTCATGTTCTTAAAAACAAGGACATGGTTGTCAGGGACTGGTCCATGTTGTTGCTCCCAGATCCACCTGTGCTTCAACTCAAAAACATTCGGCTCAGCCGTTTTAATCTCAACATAACCATCAACAGTGATTCGCTCATAACCAACCGGCCTGTGGTTGAAAGGAGTATTGCCTTTCTTAAACGATGTTGAGTTGGCACTGGTAAGTCCTTTTACTCCAGCATTCCAAGTTTTATGACCAGGTGAAAAACAACCGCTTCGGCCAGTCTTTAACCCCATGCGTAAACACTTTGCTTTTATGCTGTCCACTGAAAGGCTGTAGCCAAATTTCTCATTAAATTTGCAAGTTAGCTCAGCACGTGGCGTTTCCTCATGCTGACGTAAAAACATCAGCATTTCTTCGGTGTATTTGATCGGTTTACCTTTCGACATATCACACCTCCAGATTCATATCACCAACTGCGATCTGTGGTGCTTCCTGATTCGAGTTAAGGCCTTTGTATTGAGCCACCAGTTTCACAGCTTCCAATTGAGTTTTGTGTGCATCCACAATCTGCTCACTCACTTGTGAAATGA
The DNA here is from genome assembly GCF_013417275.1 of Acinetobacter sp. YH16038. Taxonomy (NCBI): domain Bacteria; kingdom Pseudomonadati; phylum Pseudomonadota; class Gammaproteobacteria; order Moraxellales; family Moraxellaceae; genus Acinetobacter; species Acinetobacter sp. YH16038. The sequence continues at coordinate 2,988 of NZ_VPEG01000002.1, forward strand.
CTTGGGCGCGCTTAACTTCAGAATCCAGGCTATCCTTATCAGCCTTTGCCAAGCGATCCAGTTGATCAAACAGGTGTTTGTTCAAATCTTTTAATGTACTCATGCTGCATCTCCAAAAGGGTTATATTTCTTAAATTCTTCAAACAATTGAGTTGCTGGCTTATTCAATCGGCCAGTGCCTGCAATCACCACATCACGCGGAAAGTTCTTATTCACCACTTCACAAAAGAAGCGAACGCCATGCTGATTGACCGTTGCTCTGTAACCAATACTAAGCAGCCAGATAATGAATGCTTCAGTCATGAGCGGATGGACTAGAGTTGGTTTTTTCATGCTGCTTTCACTCCCTTGCTACGCTCAGCCATAAGCTTTGCGTAATACTCCTGACAGTGCGGAATCTTGTCTTTGATCTTCTGAATGATTGACTCATCACGTTCAATAACTACAGTGGTTAGTCGCTCACGAATATCAATAGCTTCAACCATATCGATCAATTGCTCTCGATCATCCCAATCCTTTGTAAGCTCAACAGGAGTAGGGAATAACCAGAAATCCACCTCGGCAACTTCGCATTCATACAGCCACATGTAGGCTTGCATCTGAACGTCATAGCCTGCTTTTTTAACCTTCTCCATGGCTTCATCAACAAAGAAAGGATGGGTGCCAATATCCCAGGTACATTTGGTGTCGATGATCAGCTTGCGTTCCGGATCCAGCACATCACACTCACCAGTGATTAGGTCATTGCTGACCCGACCGACATGCTTTGTAAGCTTACGAAAACGCATCTTTCCAGACATTTCGATTGCCACATCTTCAAGCAGATTGCCTTTGGCTGTGTACTGGTTGCCGGTGAATGAGCGAAAGCCGTAAAGATCTTCTTTAACCACATCACGAATGGCTGATTTTGCTGTATCGCTGATGACAGCCGCTTTAGAGCGACCATCACCAATTAGTTTATGCAGAGAGGAGCAGCGAAATAACTTCATGGCAACACCTCCACAGCTTGACGCTGTGCATCTGTCAGCGCGTATTCACTCAGCACATAGTCTTTCTCGAATGCGCCTGCTTTAACTTGCTCAAGTAGCACCGGAAACTCAGCATCTGGAACAGTCATTTTGGTTTCGATAGCACCAACACTCTCATCATGGTCAATATATTCAAAGCTATTGGTTTCCACATCACGAACAATCGCCTGATCCGCAAGTTGCGCTGTCTGCATCTCAATTGAAAGCGGTGCCTGTTTTGACAACAGCAGCTTGGTCACAGTCTTAAGAGCCATGGATTCAAAGTTGTCTTTCCAGACACCAGAACCATATTTGAATGACTGGCTGTATTTGCCTGCATGCTTTTTCACATCAGCAGTGCTCATGTAAAGCTCAGCAGTAAAGCCGTTCAGTAGCTTAAAGAAAGCCACATAGCCAATAGCTTCACCCTGATTTGGAACTGTCCAGTCGAACTCATAGCCAAGCAGGGGATTTGCTGAAATCAATTGACCTTCAAATACTGGTGTTGCTGCAATACGTGCAAACTGACCTGAACGCTGTGCCAACTGAATAAAGCCTTTGTATCCCATCTGGAATTGAGCTTCTAAAGACTCAGACCACTTGCCTTGAGCATCTTTGAACTTACGCTTGTATGGAACAATGTAAGCAAAGCCAAGATTGTTATTGATTGGTAGATCAAGCGTTGCTGCCATCATTGCCGCATTGATTACAGTTGCTGGTACTGCGCCTTTAAGTTGTGGTTGGTTCGCCACCTGCATAACTGACGCAAGGAAGCCTTGAGTTTTTTTGCCTAGCACTTCTTCAAATTTTTGGCGGATTTTTGCGTCTGATACATAAGCTTTGATCGACTTAGGATCATGCTCAGCAACCTGATTTTCTGTTTTTACTGGTGCATTCATCTCAAACCACCTCTTCAAATAGTTGTTCCGCGTACTCATTCACAAGACGCTGTAGCTCTTTAATCTGCTCATCCGTCAGCGCAAATGTCTGACCTTCCTCAGCTTCAAAATTCCAAACATCCAGCAAGGTCACAGGTGTATCTTTCACCACAAGCCAAGAATCAATACCCACCGGCTCGGCATATCGCATGTCACCATTCGAGCTACGCATTTGCGTCATCGTGTGAGGTAATACAGCCATTGAACAATCAGCCGTTGCCCACAGGTTTTCACCAATCTGGCGATACAAACCAAACGTCAGCACGTTATCTTCAATCGAAATATCCAGATCCACCTGAAAGCTTGGCAGGTCTGAAAAGTACAAATCACGGGTGAAATCTTCATTCACCTTGCAGTCAATTACCTTGGTGCTATGACCATCACGGCATAGGAATAAAGACTGGCTGCCGATGTGATGAATAGGTCGCATTGCCGCACCACATCCACAGAATTGAGCGTAAGTGTTCATGCTGGCACCTCATCAGCAGAGAAATCTGGCGACATTTCCATTCTTACTTTTGCTTTATAGAAAGGCTGCTTAGCTTCCATTGATTCAAATAAATGTATTTCCAAAGGCCAATTGGATTCCCATCCATCATGGTTATCCCAATAATCTTGAGCACAATCACCAGCAAAGCTATTTGCTAAATCGGATTCAAAAATTTCATCAGGTGTCCAAGAATGGTTGGTTTCCAAGTGATAGCGACTTTCTTCACAGTGTTCTGGAACAAAATAAAAAATACTCACTTCCCACCCCCAGCAATCGCAGCATTAATCTTTTTGATCTCATAAAGATCAATGTATGCATTAATGGTCTTGTCAAAATGGACTACGTTTAGAATGTCTAGGAATTCGACTGAGCCATCATCAAGCTGATAATCAACGTAGATGTCATATTCACCAGCTTTAACTTTTGCTGTGCAGTACTGGTGGCAGACTGCGTTTTCCACCTGGTACGATTGGGCAGCGATGTTGATTTGTGGCTGATCTTGTATAGATTCAGCTTGAAAGCTCACAGGCTTGCTTGAATCAAATGCCATAGCACCTAAAGAAAGAGTTCCCAAAATACCCAGGAACAAAGCCCCTGTAATGTTTGGGTTGAAGCGAATAGGTTTTTTATTCATAATAATTTCACTCACAGGTAGTATGTGGGTCATGCTCCAGGTTGTTACCGCAACGCTGGGGCTTTTTGTTGTCTGTGAATTAATAGTAAACATGACGTGTACCATCGTCAAGCAATTTTGTTAACTTTTTGTGGACTATTTTTGTTTACTACTTTTGTGAAGTTTTTTATAGGCGTAAAAAAACCGCCCGAAGGCGGCTTATTATTTTTTTAATTTTTATGGAAGGGGATTTTGCACATTGAATGCATAAGCCACTACACAGAATTCCTGCTCCATAATATCTTCAGCGGTCAATATCTCTTCTGGATACTCTTCAGTATTAGCACTAACAATTCGCACCCCACCTTTTGGCATGCGATATAAATATTTGAATTTGAATAGCCCACCATGATTTATGGCGTAAATTTTTCCATCAATGATTTGTGTTCTTCCAGTATCCACGTATACGGTTGCACCATTATTGATTACTGGGGCCATAGAGTTGCCAAATGCTGTTAGAGCATAAGCATTTCCTTCATATACACCGTATTTATTGAGTGTTGCTTTGCTTAAGCGCAACTTTCTTGTCGCTTCACCAATAATTTCCGCAGCTGTACCCGAACCACACGACACTAAAAATTCCTTATAAAACGGTATCTCAACCTCATCATCATCAAGTGGAGTCTGATGATCCCATCCTTGAACCTTGGTTACCTCAACATTTTGACCTTGCTCATCACCTTGCAAAATCCAGTTTACCGATACGCCAAATTCAGCAGATGCCTTGATCGCACCCGATTTAGACACACCGCGTCTTTTCCAGTTACTAACAGTCTGTGGAGATTCGTCGATCTTCTTAGCCAACTCTTCTTGATTTAAGCCACTGATTTTTAATAGTCGTTGTAATGATGGATGCATGTTCATGTTAACCCGGTGTGAAGAAGCCTTCTTATTATCCAAAAAAGTAAACATTTTGTGTTAAACAGAATAATTGACAATACTTAACGCTGTGTTTACCATATACTTAACGTGATGTTGAGAATTAAATTATGGCTATCTCAGTAAAGGCTGATAAAGAAACCATCGCGAATCTAGGCGGGCCTGCAAAGGTCGCTGATTCACTAGGTTACAGCATTCAGCGAGTTCAAAACTGGACGGTTCGTGGGATTCCAGCAAAGGTAAAACTTGAATTCCCTGAACTATTTTTAAAACCACAATCAACCACCCCAAACAACAATGCAGCTTAATCAACACTGCTTAAACCAATTATTAAGCAGATGTGTAAACAAAAATACGTTTTTAGGAAGACTAAATGAACATAACGGATGCAGCATACAGCACAGTGCATGACTACCCAGGTGGTGCAAATGCCTTAGCCCCAAGGATGGGCATTAAAAGTCCAGCTGTTCTAAACAGCAAAGTTAATCCAAATACCGACACTCACCACTTAACACTGTCAGAAGCATCAAAAATGATGGCTATGACTGGTGACTACCGCATCTTGCAAGCTTTAGCTGCTGAACATGAAAAAGTCGCAATTGATCTACCTGAAATTCCTGAATGCCGCGACATGTCACTGACTGACAAAGTGCTGTGCATTGGCATGAAGGGCGGTGATGTAATGAGCCTATTCCGCGAAATCATGGCGGATGGCCGTATCACGAAAGGTGAGGTGCAAGACATGTCAAGGGTGATTCACCAGATGCATGTTGCTTTGGCTGAGCTGGATAAACAAATCCAAGCTTGTATTGATAACCCAGAAACAGAAAAAGCCTGAGTTACGACCTCAGGCTTTTCCGGTTGTTCACTAACTGTCAAGGAAAGTAAACATGTCTAGTTTAACACGAAATTTCAGAGAAAGAATACTTGCTCAAAAAATACAGCTTTTAGAACAGGCCCTTAAAGCCAATCTTCAAAACCCAAGCCTCGATAACGCTTGCTTGGTAGCTAAAGCCCGCCATGAATTGTACGTATTCGTGCGAGGTGATGCATGAGCAAACTACTTCCAATGATCAGGTTAATTGAAGCTATGAATGATCAACCTATCGCATTTAATAAGCATTATGTTTTTTTGGGGTGTGGGGTAAATGGGGCTTTAATGTTGTCTCAATTGGTTTACTGGACCTCTCGCACAAAAGACACTGATGGATGGATCTATAAAGATCATCATGAATGGACCCTTGAAACTGGACTAACCAGAAAAGAACAGCACACCGCACGCAAGGCGCTTAAAGAACTGGGATTTATTTCTGAAAAGAAAAAAGGTGTGCCGCCGCGTGTTTATTTCCGAGTTGAACGTGAAAATCTTTATAAAGCACTGATTGAATACTCTGAAACCCTTACAGGTTCTAAATTGTGCCATTTGGAACAATTGAATGTGCCGAATGGAACAATTGAATGTGCCGTTGGGAACAATCAAATGTGCGCTACGGAACAATCAAATGTGCCAAAAGGAGCATCTAATTCAGAGAATACTACAGAGAATACTACAGATATTAATTTAGGCGCTGAAGCACCCAAAGCAGCAAAATTCTCAGCTAAAAAAGTTCTTATTGAAAATGGTGTATCTGAACAAACAGCTCAAGAATTCATTGATCTAAAAAACAAGAAACGCAAAACCATTACTGACCGGTCTTTGAAAATCATCTTCAACCAAGCGATTGAAGCCAAGCTTTCAAATGAGCGTGTATTCCAGATTATCGTTTTACGCGGATGGGAGTCGTTCAAAGCTACATGGAATTGGGCTGAGACGAATGCTGAGATTGAGCAGTTAGAAAATCCTCAAGCCACTCAACCTGAACAACAAGATCAACTAACACCAGTATTCAAAGGTGTGGCTAAGAAATTTAAGGGGATGAGCAATGACTGAGTTATTTTCTGCCCCGATTGAACAATCTTTACTGTCTGCATTCATGGACTTTGCCGAAGTCAGCGACTACATCGATCAGGTTCAAATTGAGGATTTCTATTTTGGTAAACACCAGATTGTTTTCCAGCACATTAAAGAGCAGCACACCAAAGGCGAGAGTCATGACAGTGTAATTATCTGGGAGCGTATCCGCGCCAATTCACTAGAAGCAACTCAGGTTGATGAATCTTACATGATGGAGCTGGCATCAAATATTGGTGTGCCTGGATTAATCCCAACGCACATCAAGCAGCTTAAGGATTTCTCTACTCGTAGAAAGATCCATGATCTAAGCAAGCACATTGGCACTATTGCGAACGATACGCTGAGCTACACAGGTGAATCGGCACTTGAGAAAGTTCAGTCCTTGGTATCTGGTCTGGATAACACATCAAACCAGCAAGCGACCTACAGTGTGAAATCAATTGCTGAAAGCGTGTTGGGCGACATCATTGACCGTCACCAGAAAATGCATGAAGGCATTGAAGTGAAAACCGGTGTGAAAACTGGGTTCACTGAGCTGGACAACAAGTTAGACCGTATTGACCGTACTGACCTTGTGATTATCGGTGCACGACCTTCAATGGGTAAAACCACATTTGCACAGAACATCATGCTGGATCTGGCAGTGAATCAAGGTGAAGTGGTGCTGTTTATGTCTGGCGAAATGTCAAAAGAGCAGATCATGGAACGAATGATTTCAGGTTTGGGTCAGATTCCGCTTAAGCAGGTGCGTTCGGCTCAGTTTGATTCTGAAGGTGCTGGATGTATTTACCGCGCTGTAGACACCTTAAAAAAATGTCCAATCTTCATTAACGACAAAGCTTCTCCAAGTTTGGCCGATATTCGCCGTGAAGCTCGTAAGGTTAAGCAGAAAACAGGCGGCAAGTTGAACGCCATTGTTGTTGATTACCTCCAGATCATGACACCACCAGACAAGACCGGAAACAAGGTGCAGGAGATTGGTGATATTTCATGGGGCTTAAAGAAGATTGCCAAAGATTTTGGTTGTCCAGTGATTGCGTTGTCACAGCTTAACCGTTCTCTGGAAACCAGACCTAACAAACGCCCTGTTATGTCAGATATTCGTGAGTCAGGTGCCATTGAGCAGGATGCAGACATCATCATGTTTATCTACCGAGATGAAGTTTACAACAAGGATTCAAAAGAAGCGGGCACAGCAGAGATTATCATTGGTAAGGCACGTAACGGATCAACCGGAACAGTTCGCCTGGCGACTGATTTAGGTCGAGCGACTTTCTGTGACTTGAGTCCAGAATATTACACGCAGTTGCAGGTTGTAGGGCAAAGCGCAGGGGGTGGGGTGTGAGTATTTATCAAAAACAAATCGAATCTGAAAAATTAAATAACGATGTTGAAGCTTGGCTGACTAAAAACCAAATCACTCAGTTGCCAATGGGTTTCACAAAGTTTCCTGATGGGAATATTCCAAAAGAACGTGCAAAGGTGGTAGCTCCTGAATCTGAACGTAATGCAAAAATTGAAGCTACTAACACAGAAGCTCGCCAGGCAAGAGAGGTTACAAAACGCCAGCAACGTGCTGAAGCTAAACAGCGCAAGCAAGAGGAACGAAAAAGACGTGAGCGCGAACTTGAGTTGGCTAAACAGCAACGTGCTTTAGAGCGTGAGAAAAAGGCCGAGCAAATCAAAAAAGAGCGTCAAAAAAGCGTAGCTCTTAAAAAAGCTGAAAAGGAGAGGGGAAAGCAGGATCGACAATTACGCCTACAGAAACAAAAAACACTGCTTGAAGGATTTAAAGCAAGAGCGCGTTTTGGTGACACAAACAAACTAGCAAAACAGTTTGGTGTGGTATGGAACCGAATCAATGATGCAATTATCGGTAGATATGCGCTGACATGGGAAAGGATCCATGAGCTAGAAGAAATTATTAAAAACTTCGAATACGCGGATGGGCCGGCGCTTATGGCAATGGATAAAAAATCATTTATCCGCATTCATAACATGGCTCGTAAAAAAGACGCTGTGCAACGAGGCGAAAGAACATTCCTGGCTTACTGCATCAAAGAGGAAAAAGAAACCTGTTTTGGAATCTACAACTCAGGAACGACTTATTGCATAAGTTGTAGAAGCACAAAGGTGAAGCAGTACAACAATCAAAAATTATCCAATAACCGAATGCTGGCAAATGACGCACGTATCCGTGGAGAGAAACGTTTTTATGGTGAATGCAAAAAGCATGGCCCGGTTGAGTACATAGTTCATGCAAAAGTGCATCGCTGCACCAAATGCGAGTCTGATAGAGCCAAGAAGTCATACGGACCAATCACGGAAAAATGGAAACGTATAAATCGCAACCTGGAAGCAATGAAACAAGCTATGAAAAGAGGTGAAACGCATTTTGAGGGCGAGTGCGAGAAGCATGGGATGGCACTTCATAAGCGAGTGATGTCACATGGAGCTTATGGAACTAAGTGCGTTCTTTGCAAGCGTGAAGCAAACCGGGCTTATCACAAACGCAAGCGTGAACAGGCTCAAAAGATTGGGGAGCAAGCAGCATGACAAGCAAATCATTAAAAGAACTCAACGACATCAGACTCAGCCATACAGCATCACCAGAAATTAAACAGGCTGCACAAGAAGAATGGGAAAAGCGACATCAGGCAATGGTTGAAAAGCAAGAAGCGGAAAAATTTGAAAACAGTTTTTGGAGTGGGGAATGATGAAAGCAAGTGATATTCAAGTGGGTGGAAGCCATTACAAGGATATGGTGATTCAGCCTTATCAGTTTGCCTTGGCTAATCAGCTCGACTACTGCCAAGCCAATGTAATCAAGTATGTGTGCCGACATGCAAGCAAGAATGGATTGCAGGATCTAGAGAAAGCGAAGCACTACATCGATTTAATGATTGAGCACTACTACCAGAACCAAAGCAGTGAGGTGCCTAAAGCGACTTTAGAGGCTGAGAAATATCAACCAAATTATGCAGGGCCTGTTCATGACTGATTTTAGCAAAGAAACTGTGCTTAAAACTGTGGCTGAATTATTTGACATGGTGAAGGCTAAAGAAGCCGCCATTCAAGAAATGGATGAAGTAATCAAGATGCAGGATGCTGACCTGCGGAAGTGTGAGAAGCAGATTGAGGGGCTGAAAGCCCAGCTCAACAACATGGAGACTTGTTATATCGAGAAGAAGAAGCAGGTTGAAGCTGTTTCACAAGTGCTTTGTGAGCTTAAGGAATCTCTAAGGGGTTTTCAGGAAATGGATTTATACGACAAGGGGCATCGAGTTACCACTGAATATGTAATTGCTGATTTAGAACAAGCTCTGCGAGGTGGTTATGAATAAGAACCCAGTAACGGAACAAGATATTCGTTTACCTCAATTCCGTGATGCAAAACTAGAAGATCTGGAATTTGATGCAAGTGGTGAAGTAGTTAGAAAAGATCGCTTCGAAACATCCATGCGGAAAATATCAAGCATGCTTCATGGTGTTAATGGTCTTTCTGCTCGTTGTAGTTGGACGTGTGAGCAAGTGGTGGATGCAGTTGATGAGGTTAAATCGAAGTTAGAGCACTTAAAAAGTTTAGTCCTAGCAATTGAATCGGTTCCTGAAGGTGCTGAGTTCTATCACATCGAGAACAGAGAATATGTCAAGAATATTGCTAAAGACGCTCTGGCAATAGCCGAGAATGAGCCAGAACTTTCCCATTTAATTGACTTTGATATCAGTAAGCATGGTGGTGAATGGGAAGAATCTAGTGCATGGCTGGAATATATCAAGGTGCTTGTGAAAGTCAGCGACCTTGAGGCTGAGATTGACAGTATTGTGCGAGGTGCCAATGACTGACCTGATTATTGGCATCGATCCAGACTTAGAAAAATCAGGAGTGGCTGTCTTAGGACGGTCACTGGAACTTAAAAATTTAACCTTTCCTGAAACTGTAGAGCTATTCCGCACTCATCAAGATGAAATCAAGAAAGTCGTCATTGAGGCAGGTTGGTTGAATAAAAAATCAAACTTCCGTTTTGGGCATTCTAAGACCGCAGGAGAGAAGATTGCCAAGAATGTAGGGGAGAACCACGCAACAGGCAAATTGCTCGCAGAGATGGCAAAAGAATGCGGTTTAGCGGTGGTATTGGTTAAGCCGACACGTACAAAGTTGAAGGCAGAGGATTTTAATCGAATTACAGGTTGGCAAGGCAGAACGAATCAGGAACAGCGGGATGCGGGAATGCTGATTTGGGGGATGAAGTGATGGATTTGAATTTAATTAAGGCCAATGCGCCAGCAGGAACAGAATTCTTTGCTCCAGCACCTGAATGGGTTGGTGGTGCCTTTTACTTCAAGCAGTACGCAGGAAAAATATTGATGATGGATATAGATCGAAAGTGGGTACATGCGTGTGACACGGTTGAAGATTTACTTTGTCGTGGTGGTTTGCCAATCACATATGAGCCTATCAATTGGGTTGAAAGATTAAATTAAGTTTAAGAGGGAATAGGGATGAATGCGATGGTGAAGGCGGAAGTGATGAATTGGGGTCGTTTTAGTATTGAAGATTGGCTTAAGCAGTATGGGGCATACATCCAGATTTCACGTATGAAGTCAGGACATGAGCCGGACTCACTTGGGGTAAATCAGATTTATTGGCTGATTCTTGAAAATAACAAAGGGGTGGCACCACGTAAGGATCAGGTTATTTGCCAGATTAATGATTTTGAGGCTGAGCAGGTGCGGAAGTTGATTGTAGATTTTAATAAGTCGAGTTTGGTTTGTGAGTCTGGTAAGCGTGCGGTTCAGTTATTCATTGAGAAGAATGTGAGAGGGATGTCATTAAGCCAGATGGAGAAAGAATTTACCCTATCAAGAAGCTCGATAAACAACATGGTATATGCAGGAAAATTCTATCTATCAGGACATGATAAAAGACTGAAAATTGAATAGAAATTAAGCATTTATGGTATAATAAACAAGCGAGCCGAAAGGGTACTGGAAATACCAATTCGGCTCTAATCACACTGTTAGGATGAGTAACAATATGACTGAGCGCAATAATACTTGCGTAGCTTCAGCTATGCAACGTCGTCACCAAAATTTTATGAAGCTTTTGGAATTAACCTATGAAGATTTTAATTATGATTTCTCGCAGGTTAGGTTCGACAAGGATGTTGATTCACTGGTAAGGGTTCGCTGCCCTAGGCATGGGTGGATAAATACAAAGGCTAAAAAACTATTAGCTGGTAGAGGTTGTGTATCTTGCAATACAGAAAGTCTAATGGATCAGGGCGCAATGATTTACATTATAAGATGCTTTGATAGTCAGGAAGAATTTTACAAAATTGGCATAACAACCAAATCTATAGAGCAGAGATTTATTTTCCCAGCTTTAATGCCTTATGAATACGAGGTGCTGAGCCTTCAAAGTAGGGATAGAAAGAAACTTTATAAGTTTGAAGCCCTGTTATTGAGGTTGTTAAAAAAAATACAAATACAAACCAAGGAAATCTTTTACAGGTCAAACCGAGTGTTTTAGCAATATTGAGCCCATACGGAAAAAATTTAATATATTTGATGTGTTTGGTATTGACTCGTTTAAACGCGCAGTATAGGATTTCTGATATAGTGCGCTTGAGTAGTCGGGTACACTAGCGATTAAAGCTCATCGAAAGGTGGGCTTTTTTGTTGTCCATAAAAAGACAATTACCCTGCTGGAGTGCTGACCAGTGGAACATGCCTTTGAGTAAACTTCCTTCGGGAATCTAGACTAGGGAGTAGCGTCCCGACCTAAAGAGGATTGAAAGCAAGTAAAGCAGACCGTGCATGTTAGGTGTGTGTGATTGTGAGTAGCGGTAGATCAGTTGCCGAGCTGGTCAATATCGTAATCTAAGGCAAGGGTGTGGCAGATCGCCACATCCTTTTTAATGCCCTGAAAAATGTTGGTGTAAGCAAGATCAGGGCATCAGATTCTAAAAATAACCGAGCCAATCATGAAAACAATCAAATACCAAAACAATGAATTCCAGTTTAATGATGTGCATATTGCTAGAGCAGGTGATAAGGCATGGGATTACGCTTGGGGTATTGCTGACGAGTTTGGTTACTTGGCACCATGTGTTATTGAATCACTACCAGACGAAGATAATAACGAGCAGATTCTTGCTGTAGATCGTGAAGACAAGTGCAGGGCTGAGTGTGTCGCCATCATTTGCTCAAAAGAGAAATCACCAATGTTCCCGTCATTAACTGAAGATGAACGCTGTTTAGGTTTTCAGTTTGTGTATGAGGGAGATCAATTCGAGGTGTTGTGATGCTCCAATTCCTAAAACGCCTATTCTGCTTTCACCACTACGATTACGAGTCTGATATTTTTGTTCAGGTTGAATGCCGTAAGTGTGGCAAATGGCTGGATGAATAAACCCTTGTCACTTCGGTGACTCTAGCCGGACGTATTACGGCAAACAAAACCCCTCGCATTCTAGATGTTGAGGGGTTTTTTCTTTTCTTATCGGTGGTGGATATGGACACAGTAGAAGCAAAACGGAATTTAGAAGTACTTGAAAAGAACCGCAGCCGATTGATGAATTACAACCATCTGTATTCAAGCTATGCATTTAAAGAAATGTGCGGTGCCGAACTTCGCAAAGTAAATAAACAGATCCACGGCATAGAAGAACAATTAAATGCGGAATCAAAAAAGACTCGCTGCAATCAGAAAGCTGCCATGCATCCGGTGCGGTAATCCACATAGTCAGGCTGCTCATTCAAATTCAGCAAAGCATGGTAAGGGTAGATCGATTAAGGCTTCTGACCAGTTCACCGTTCCGCTATGCCATTCCTGTCATTTTAAGTTCGATACCTTTCAATTGGGTAATCGGGTCGAGAGCGAAGCAATGTTTGATCAGTGGTTGGTGAGAGTGGATCGGATGTTGAATCAAACAGACAAAGAGATTTTTTAACTGAGCCGTGTTGCTCTTTTTTTGCGAGAAGAAAATGTCAAACGAAAAACAGATTGAACAAGAAATTCAAGACAAGGGCTTAAATGCACCACGCTTAACACCAGATCATATTGATTCAAAAATTAAGGCTATTCGTTACATTACAGGTGATAAGTTTGACCTTGCATACTGTGCAGATGATTATAAAACTTGTGGCTCACCACAATTAACGATCTGCATTTTGTCGCTTGAAAACGGCTTCACTGTTACTGGTGAATCAGCATGTGCAAGTCCTGAAAATTTTGATCGAATCATTGGTCAGAAAATCGCGTATGAAAATGCTCGAGATAAAATCTGGATGCTAGAAGGTTATTTACTGAAAGAAAAATTACATCAAGCGCAATAATTGAAGAGGGATAGGAAATGCAAAAAGCCGTGTTTCCTATTCAAAGTCATGCAGACATCACTAAAGCCATTAACTACATGCATACCCATTACACTCAGGCGATTAATGAGGGTAAGCCGTTGGTGGTGAGGATCAATCAAACACCAGATGAACGGTCAGCAGCACAGAACAGACTTTACTGGAAATGGATCGGTGAGATTAGAAGAAAGACTGGTCAGGATGAAGACTCACTCCATTACGAGTTCAAGAAGAAATTCCTGACTTATATCTACCGTCGAGATGACCAGCAGTTTGCTGAAATGTGTCATGCCATTGCTAAGGTAAAGCAAACCGAACCAGATGAGTATAAGGCTATCGGTGAACAGGTCATCAGGCTTTGCAGTACAACCAAGGCGACAGTGAAACAGATGACCGAGTATTTGGGTTATGTGCATGACTTTGCTGTGACTCAGTTGCATGTGCATTTGACTGTGCCGGATGATTTGAAGTGGTGTTATGAGGGCTAAATATGTTTAAGAAGCGCGACGTAACTGCTGAAGCATGGAAGTGGAAGCGCAGACCAAAGTTCTGCACACATCAACTCATTAAGAATGGTGAATATTTTCGCATCGGCAGCAATGGGTCGGCAGATGTTTTCTGTTATGACTTTTATGCAGACAAATGGTACTGGGTGTATTCAATTCACAGCAATGATGACCTGAGCAATCCTGAGATGTTTATCAAGCTTCGTGAGAGTACGTGGTTGGATACTTTAGTAAGGTGGTTTACATGACATGCCAAGGCTGTGAAGCACGACGTAAATGGATGAAAAAACAATATGAGCGATCAAAAGAACGAATGCGGTTGTGCATCGAACGACTTACTTCTAAAGCTAATAGAACAGAACAACCAGTTGATTCAGCAAAACAACCAACTCATTCAGATCAACAATGAACAGAACGCTCAGATCAATGAGCTGCTGATTCAGTTGGAAGGTGGTGATCAAGATGAGAAGCCTAAGTCACAGTATTTGGATGGGTAAGGTATGAGTGGTTCACCATCATGGCGCAGCGATAAGCGAACATCAAGCGAACGTGGATACAACTCAAGATGGCGCAAGGCCAGAGAGTCTTATCTTAGGTCACATCCTTTGTGTGTCATGTGTGAAGAACAAAATAAGATTGTGGCTGCAACCGTAGTCAATCACATCATTCCACATAAGGGTGATCAGTCTTTGTTTTGGGATAAGAGTAATTGGCAAGCGGTGTGTAAGTTACATCATGACTCAACTATTCAGAGACAGGAAAAGCAAAATATTGTTGTTGGTTGTGATGAGTCTGGCTTTCCACTCAATCCCAATCATCATTGGAATAAATAGAATAGAATCAAAGACATGGGGCGGGTATCTGCTTGAAAAATATCGTTTCAGTTAAAGACCGCCCCTGTACCATCTTTTTAATTCTATTGGGATTTTAAGGGCTAGAACACATGGCAGGAAGAAAGCGGTCAGACAGCACACATGTCAAAACGCAATTGGTGGATGATCAGGATATTGCGCCACCAGAACACGTTCAACTTCGAGATATTGACATGCCGTTTTGGTATGCTCTCGTGCGCGCGCGCGTAAAGGAAAGTTGGAACACGGTAGACCTGCAACATGCAGCAAACCTAGCTCGTTGTCAGGCAGACATTGAGCGCATTCAGCAGGAGATTCTTGAGGAAGGTGACACGCTAACCAATGATCGCGGGACGGTTGTCCTAAACCCCAAGCATTCATTACTGGAAACACTTAGCCGCAGATCAATCGCACTGTCAAAACATATCCAAGTTCATGCAGTAGCAACGGTTGGAGAGTCGGACAAGCAGCGCGGTAAAAACTCGGCAGCAGCGAAAGGTAGAGAGACCGCTGATAAAACTAAAGAAGCTGATGATTTACTGGCTCGACCAAGCTGAAACACAACTAATCGCATAAATCAGACCGTCATTAAGGCGGTTTTTTAATGCCTATCGTCTTATAGGTGAGATATGACACGCGGTGAGCGGGTAATTGCTTTTATCGAGAGATATTGCAAAGCACCAGAGGGTGCACACGTTGGACAGCCAATTGTCCTTGAGGATTTTCAGAAGAAATTCATCCTAGATGTTTATGACAATCCGCATGGAACACATACGGCAATATTAAGTATTGCACGTAAGAATGGGAAAACTGCATTAATTGCAGGAATATTATTGGCCCATCTGATAGGGCCAGAGGCAAAGCAAAACAGTCAGATTGTAAGTGGTGCACTCTCCAGAGATCAGGCGGCGATTGTTTTTAAGTTAGCCGTGAAGATGATTAACTTGAATGAAGCATTGCAAGATCTGGTACATATCATCCCATCAACAAAAACATTAGTTGGCTTGGCAAAAAACGTAGAGTTTAGGGCGTTATCTGCTGAAGGTAAAACAACACACGGCCTATCACCTATTCTGGCAATTCTTGATGAGACGGGACAGGTAAAAGGACCGCAAGACGAATTTGTTGATGCTGTGGTGACAGCACAGGGTGCACATGAAGCACCGCTACTGATGGTGATTAGTACACAAGCTGCCACCGATGCAGACCTGCTGAGTATCTGGATTGATGACGCGCTAAAAGGTGAAGATCCAAAGACAGTATGCCACCTTTACACCACCCCAATGGAAATGGATATTCTGGACAAGAAATCTTGGAAGCTATCCAATCCAGCGCTAGGTAAGTTTAGATCGGAACCTGATATGCAAAAATTAGCAGAAAAGGCTAGTCGAATGCCAAGTGCTGAAAACACTTTCAGGAACCTAAATTTGAATCAGCGTGTTTCTACTGTGTCACCGTTCATTGCTAAACAGACATGGGATACATGCCTTGGTGAATTGCCGCCAATTTATGAGTGCGATGAAGTGTGGGCAGGACTGGATTTGTCAGCTCGTACCGACTTAACCGCTTGTGTTTTTTTAGGTAGAAAGGGTGGGAAATACTACACATATCCTACCGTATGGACACCAGAGGTAGGTTTGGTTGATCGGGCTAAGCGCGACCGGGTTCCTTATGATTTATGGGTGAAACAAGGGTATTTATTTACAACTCCTGGCGCTACTGTGGATTACGAATATGTAGCAAAGCACATTGGTGAAATTGCATCAGATGTAAAAATCCTGCATGCAATCGCGTTTGACCGATGGCGGATAGATGTATTTAAAAAAGAATGTGACAAGCTAGGGCTGGAATTGCCGCTTGTGGCATTTGGTCAAGGATTTAAAGATATGTCCCCCGCTTTGGATACATTGGAGGCGCAACTCTTAAACGCTCGAATCGTTCACAATAACAACCCTGCGCTAAACATGGCAGCCGCGAATGCTGTGGTGGTCAAAGACCCGGCTGGTGGTCGCAAGTTGGATAAATCCAAAGCCACAAATAGGATTGACCCCATGGTTGCCCTAGCGATGGCGTGTGGTGTTTCTAATTTTGAAGAAACAAAACAAGCAACATACAACATCTACTTTGTTTAATTTATTCATTTTCCAAAGCTCGCATTACGCGGGCTTTTTTATTGGGAGAGCCTTATGTCTGCTCTACATAAAACCTTTGGCTCTGTCGAAATTAAGAGCCTTGATGAGCAAAAGCGAACCTTCAAAGGAATCGCAAGCACACCAAATCAAGATCGCGCCAAGGATGTGATGGTGCCAAAAGGCGCAGAGTTTAATCTGCCTATGCCTTTGCTTTTCCATCATGACCCAACAAAAGCAATCGGGCAGGTGACAAGCGCAAAAGTCACCGCAAATGGCATTGAAGTCGAAATCCACATCCCTGAAATTGAAGAACCGGGTGTCTTAAAGGATCGGGTAGATGAGGCGTATCAGTCGCTGAAATACGACTTGGTTAAAGGCTTATCAGTCGGCTTTATCCCGAATTGGGATGAGGCGGAAATGATCAAGGGTGGTGGCATTCAGTTCAACTCATGGGAATGGTATGAGCTTTCATTGGTGACTATCCCTTGTAACCGTGAATCAGAAACAGAATTTTCAAAAGCATTTGAGGAACACAAAGCCGCGTTGGGCAAAAAACCTCAAGACGTTCCAGGTGGCGCTTCACCTGAACAAAAACACGTTGTCGTAAAACTTAATAGCCCAACAAAGGGTGGAGTGAAATTATGAAAGAGTATTTAGCAAAACTGCTTAAAGCATTGGCTGAAAAAAACCAAGCAATGCAAACAGCATTATCAAAATCAGCAGAAGCGGGCAGCACTCCCGATGAAGCGACTGAAGCAGAAATTCAGGCGATTGAAAAAGATATCGCAGCGATTGAAGTGAATATTGAACGCACTAAAAAGCAAATTGCTGCCACTGAAGCTGCTGCAAAAACCGCAACTCCTGTTGCTGGTCAAACTGCTGAAGAAGCTACAAAGTCAGCAAAAGGCGATCCAGATCCTGAAGGCAAAAAGCCAAAAATTGAAATTGTGCCACTCGCTAAAGGTGTTGGTTTTGCTCAATATGCTCGTGCAAAAATCCTGTCACAGTTAGCAGCAAAAGAAGGTAACTATAAGTCTGCACTTGATATTGCGAAAGAGCGTGGCTTCGGCGATGAAGTTCAGGATCTGGTAACAAAAGCCACATTAGGCACCACTACTGATGCGGGCTTTGCAGCATCACTAGTTACCGAAAACCGCCTTGTTGGTGAATTTGTTGACATGCTTCGCGCTGCAACTGTATTTGATCAACTTACAGGTTTCCGTAATGTGCCGTTCAACTCGAAAATCCCAAGCCAGTTAACCGGCGGTACCGCTTCATGGGTGGGTGAAGGTGCTCCAAAACCATTAACAAACCCAACCTATGGTGAAGTGGAAATCAAAGAGCACAAGCTTGCTGCGATTACTGTCTACACGCAGGAATTAATGCGCCGCTCTGATCCAGCCGTAGATGTCTTGGTTCGTGATGACTTAATTGAAGCATCAAAAACCTTAATTGATAACACCTTCCTTGATGCGGGTGCTGCCACAGCGGTTCGTCCTGCGGGTGTTTTAAATGGGGTGACAGCAACAGCAAATACTGGGACCACTGCGGCAGCATATGAGGCTGACCTATTGGCTCTGATTAATAGCTTTGTGGCAGCCAACCTTTCATTGGATGGCTCATACTTCATCATGTCGGAAACACGCGCGGCTCAAATCAGCTTGCTTCGTGATGCGCTAGGAAATACCTACTTCCAAGGCATGGCACTTCGCGGTACTCGTACATTGATGGGTATCCCTGTAATCACATCACAAACAGTCGGCGACAAAATCATTCTTGTGAAAACTTCTGAAATCCTGCTTGCTCAGGATGGTGGTGTGGATGTGTCTTACTCTGATCAAGCAACTCTGGTTGATGGTGGTACGACTCATCACTTATGGCAAGAAAACAAATTTGCGGTACGTGTTGAGAAGTTCATCACCTGGGCGAAACGTCGTCCGATTGCTGCAGCATTCCTGGACTACACACCAACTGGTGGCTAATCCAAGTTGCCAAAAACAGCTCCTTAATCGGGGCTGTTTTTATATCTAAGCATCACAATTGTTTAGCTATAGGAACAGTCTATGAAGATTAAATATTTAAAGATGACCCACGATTCCAATGTCGGGGATATTAAAGAGATTCCTGATTTTCAGGCAAATGTATTGCTCAAAATTGGTGTAGCAGAGGCCTATGTTGAGCCTAAAAAGGCATCACCAAGAGCAAAAAAAGAAGATAAAACCAAAGAATAGGATGTAAAGAATGGGCTTTTTCGGAAATTTATTTGGTAAAAAGAAATCCCTCCAAGGAGTCCATTCAAACCAAGGGTGGACTTCTTTTTTTGTGCAGGAGCCTTATTCTGGCGCTTGGCAAAAGAATGATGAACTGACTCGGGAAGATCTTGCAGCACATCATGCAGTATTTAGTTGTGTGTCTTTAATTTCTCAAGATATTGGCAAGATGCCGATTCTGCTAAAAAAGAAGCAGCAGGGTGTCTGGATTGATCAAGATATTCCAGAGCGTTTTAGCGTCCTAAATAAGCCAAATCACTACCAGACATGGCAGCAATTTAGCGAACAATGGACCACATCATTACTGCTTCGCGGTAATACCTATGTGATGAAGGTTCGGGATATCTTCTCAGGCAAGGTTGTCGGCTTGAAAGTGTTAAACCCCGACCTGACAAAACCACTGATTAGTGATGCCGGTGATGTTTTTTATCAGCTCAATGATGATCGGCTTAATCAGACTTCGCATGAAGTCGTGCCAGCATCTGAAATCATTCATGACCGCATTAACTGTTTTTACCATCCACTTGTGGGCTTGTCGCCGATTACAGCGTGTGCGGTAGCAGCAGGGCATGGCTTGGAAATCCAGAAAAGCCAGCGCACCCATTTCAGAAATAACAGTCGACCAGGTGGAATATTGACAGCACCCGGGCCAATCTCTGAGGAAAAAGCAAAGTTTGTTAAACAGCAGTGGAATGAAAACTATGGTGGTGCCAATGCAGGCTGCACTGCGGTGGTTGGTGATGGTCTGAAATTCGAAGCAATCACAGTTTCAGCTGCTGATTCTCAATTGATTGAGCAGATGCGAATGAGCAACGAAGTCATTTGTGCTGTTTTCCATGTGCCGCAATTCAAGTTGGGTATTGGCACCATTCCAGCCGGTCAAAAAGTTTCCGATCTGAATGAAATTTACTATTCAGACTGTTTACAGAGTTTGATTGAAGCTCGGGAAAACTTGCTTGATGAAAGCCTTGGCTTGAAAGACTCCAATCTGGAAGCCTTTCTTGATCTGGATACATTGATTCGCATGGATTCGGTGTCTCAGATGCAGCGACTTAAAGAAGGTGTGGGCGCGGCAATCATGACACCGAATGAGGCGCGTCAAAAGCTTGGTTTAAGCCCATTGGAAGGCGGTGACACGGTTTACATGCAGCAGCAGAACTATTCGCTTGAAGCATTGTCTAAGCGTGACCAGATGGATGATCCTTTTGGTAAATCTGCACCAAATACGCCTCAAAATACCGAAAATTCAGACCAAAAAGGCCAATATCAAGGCATTTTTAAGGCTGAAAATCAGTATAAATCTGGCCAGTTTGTGACGCATAAAGGCTCATTATGGCACTGTGAAAAGGATCATTCAGGCGAATTTAGCCATGAAAACTTCAAATTGGCGCAAAAGAAATGGGGTGAAGAATGAGTATTGTGAGTCTTGAGACCCTAAAAGAGCATTTGCGCTATGACGATGATTCAAATGACTTGATGCTTCAGGGATATTTAGATGCAGCAGATTCAGTGGTGTTGAATTACATCACTGATGAGTTTGAATCTGATTATCCTAAAGCAATTCATCAGGCAATTTTATTGTTGTGTGGATATTGGGATCAGTACCGCAATGCTGAGCAGGAAATGCCGGTAAATGGCAACTTTCTGCCGATGCCGGTTCAAAGCCTACTTTATCCATATCGTAAGCCTACAGCGATTTGAGGTGATCTATGGCCCAGCGTGCCGGCGAACTATGCCATCGTGTAACGATTCAGCATAAAACCACGGTCTATGATGAATACAACTATGAAACCGAAGCTTGGACTGAATATAAGAAGCTCTGGTCTAAATTAGAATTCCTTTCTGTGAAGGATAGCTTAAACGCCAAAGCTGCCGGATCAGAAACCACAGCCCGGCTAAAACTGCGTAAGCGTAGTGATATTGACACTGGTATGCGCGTTTTATTTGATGGTCAGACATTCCAGATTGTTTCGCCACCAAAGCCAGACAACGAAAACGGTCGGATTTATATGACATTGGAGTTGTCTTTAGTGTCTTAATTGTGCTGATTTCGGTATAATTATTGAGCGGATAGGCTGATCACTGAAAGCCACTTAACCTGAGTGGTTTCCGCACTCATTAATCAGGTTTTGCAGAGGTGCAAATGAATAAAAATATTATTGAACTCGAAAAATGGTTCAAACCTGAAGAAATTACCAAAATCCAAAATGCTGAATTAGGTAGTAAGTTTACATCTATCGCAATTATGGAGTGGCAGCAAATAGGCGTAAGTACTTCTATTGGTGGTATTGATGACATAGTGTTGCCTAAGAATGAAAATAGCTATTCGCTAAAAATATTGGATTTTAAGAAAGTAGATCCCGACCAACCCATGCGCTATATGGAAGTGGAATTTATTTTTGAAAAACAGCCCGCCTAGAGCGGGTTTTTTAATGCGAGGCGCTTATGTCAGCAGAATTTAAAATTGAAGGCTTGGATGAGGTTCAGGAAAAGCTTAAAAGACTTGGAAATCCTCGCTTAATCAAGAATGCTGCAAGGCGTTCTGCTCGTAAAGCGATGGCTGTTGTGCGTGATGCGGCTCGATCAGGTGCAAAAAGCATTGATGACCCGCAAACAAGCGAAAAGATTTGGAAAAATATTGCAATTGCCGCAGGGAAAACACGAAACTCGAATGAAGTGGTGATGCGTGTCGGTGTGCGTGGTGGTGCTGCACAGAATGCAAATACCGATAAGGCTGCCTTATCCAAGTTATCTGGTGGAATCACGACCTATTGGAGATATTTGGAGTTTGGCAGTGCCAAGATGCCTGCCACACCTTTTATGAGACCCGCCTTATCCAGCAATATATCCCAAGTAACAAATCAATTTGCTACATCTTTCAACCAAGAAATTGAGAAAGAATTAGCAAAATTATGATATAATTCAAAGGTCGGCTAGGGTAGCTCCCGAAAGTGTTTACGCTAGAACATTGCCGACACCTCAAACTAGCGTATTACTATTTAGCGGTGGTAAGTATGAAAAAATGTTGTAAATGTGGAGCAGAAAAACCCTTAATTGAATTTCACAAGCAGACTGCAAGTAAAGATGGATTCGGCAAAGAGTGTAAAGCTTGTTGTAAGGTTAGAAAGCGTGAAGAATACTTAAGGAATAAGCAAAAATATCTTGATAGGGCAAAATCTTATAGGGAGAAATTCCCCGAAAAGGTTTCTGAAGCAAAAAAGTTATGCTACCAAAACAAAATAGAGCAATATAAGCAGAATCATCGCAAGTATTATGAGGATAATAGGGATGCGGTGCTTTCTCAAGCAAAAGAGTATCGTGAAAAAAACAAAGAAGTAATTAATGGTAGGGATAGGGATTATTATCAGCGAAACAGGCAGGAATACCTTAGAAAGCAAGCGGAATATCAAAGGGTAAATGCTGAATCGCGCAATGAATACAACCGCAAGTACCGAAAAAACAGAAGACAAGTAGATAAGATGTTCGGCATCAAAGAGAATATGCGAGCTAGGTTTAAATTTGAACTTGCTAAGCGCGGGGAAAAGCAGTCCACGAAGACCAACAAGTATCTTGGTTGTACTTGGGAGTTTTTAAGAGGATATTTAGCCTCAAAGTTTACAGATGGAATGAGTTGGGATAATTATGGTGATTGGCATGTTGATCACATTATTCCATTGGCATCAGCTCAGACTAAAGATGAATTAATTCAGCTTTGTCATTATTCGAATTTACAACCCTTATGGGCATTCGATAATTTGTCGAAAGGCGCCAAAATGCCAGATATAGCAGCTTAATTTTACGAACCGCCGAAAGGCGGTTTTTTAATGGAAGAATTATGAGCACATTACCCATTGAAGATCTTCTTCAGGCCAATAGCGACCTGTACGGGCGACTCGGCAATCCTGTGCGAGTCTATGAGGATATTGCGCCTTACAAAACACCTTATCCCTATGCGGTCTGGTCGGTGGTTGGCGGGGATCCACAAAATAACTTGGATTGTCCAGCTAACGCAGATCACATGTCCTTTCAGATTGTGGTCTACGATACGATAAAAAAGCGCTCCTCCGATATGCGTGAAATGATCCGTAAAACGCTAGAGCCACATTGTTACGTCACCGGTATTCACCCGAACCATTTTGAGCGCATTGCTGATACCAATATTTTTGGTCGTGGCTTTGATGCAAATTGGTTTTTGGATCGATAGGAATTGAAGATGAAATGGAAAACAATAGGTGATGAAAAGCCGAAACATAATCAAGAGTGTTATGTGTGGGCTAATGGTCCATCAATTCTTATCTATGATGCTGAACACAATACTTTCCGAGAATGTTCTGGATGGAGCTTTCAGCCTGCTGACTCAACTGTTTGGGCAGAACCACCAAAGCCACCAGATCACATGATTAAAGATAAATAGATTTCCAAATTTCCACATAGCACCCAACCGGGTGCTTTTTTTATGCCTAAAATTGAGGAGTAGCTACTCATGGCAGTTAAGACAAACAAAACGCATGTATATGCGGTCGTAAATAAAGAAGTTGTTCGCTTCAGTTGTTATTCAGGTTTTGGCTTTGGTCAAGACTCTTTTGGCAAGATTGATGCGACATGCCTTGATTCTGACACTAAAAACTATGAGCGCGGTATGCGTGATCCGGGTGAGGGCTCTATTTCTATTCAGTTGGATGATGAAAATGCAAGCCATATCAAGCTAATTCAATTAGCTGAATCTGGTGAAAAAGTTGAATGGTATGTTGGCTCAAGCCATGCAGAAACACCACCTGAATATGACACTGCAACCGATACAATTGATTTACCAGGTGATCGTGTCTGGTGGACTTTTGAAGGTTACTTAAACCCAACTTCACCTGATGATCTTGCCCAAGATTCTCTGATTACCTATTCATTCACTCTGGTGCGCACATCAGGTGTAACTACAATCTTCCGTGATCCAGCAGTGGTGACTCCATAATGGCTAAATTAAATCTAAGCGATATTGCACAAGGTGCATTGGTTAATGATATTCATGAGGCTGAAGTTGAATTCAAGCATCATGGAAAAACTGAAACTGTTGATATTCGCATCAAGCAATTGCCTTACGCGGTTACCGAGCCATTATTTAAGAGATTAAATAAAGGTGAAGATGTGGTTGCTGAGTGGATTTCTAAAGCATTGGTTGATGATGACGGCAACGTCTATCTAACCCAAAAGCAGGTATCAACAAACTTCACGCCATCTTTGGCAGGTGCTGTATTTAATAAAATTCTGGGTATTGAAAAAGCACCAAAGGATGAAGAGGGAAAGTCCGATTAACGCCAGACGATGAATTCTGGTGTGAACTGGTTCTCAATGGGGTGGGTGGTCGCACAATTGCTGAAGCTAAATCCAATATGACTAATGCTGAGGTTTCGCAATGGGCCGCGTTTAGAAATAAGCGCGGCTCTTTTTTTACTGGCAGACGCATAGAACAGGGATTTGGTAATCTAATGGCGACCTACATGGGATCTAAAGGTGTTAAAAATGTGAAAGCGAAATCCTTTATGCCTCACGAGGATCCACCAACAGAGCTTTCACTTGAAGAATATATGATGCAAAGTTTTGGAGGGGAATCGACTTAGGTTGGTTTCTTTTCACCTAAAGAATAAAGTATCTTATCCCCACCATAATAGGGGAAATATAATGAGAAAATTAATTTTAGCTGGGGTTGTTGGGGTTGTTTCGACAGTTGCAGTAGCGAACAAGCCATTAATGGTGCAGCAAGGTGAGCCAGCACCAATGGGTGAGCCAGTGCAATATCAAGCACCAAAGAAATCTTACTCATCTAGCACTTCTTCTGCCCTTGGTGATTATGTAAGTTTTAATGCTGCTTTTTCTGGATCAAGAATTGGTGCGGAAAATGTGGGTGGCGACTCTAATTTTAGTGGTATTGATCTAGGGGTAATGGGGGTTCAGGAGAATCTTTCTGCAGGACTTGGATTTACCTATCAAGCTGATAGCGACTGGAAATATTCTGAAATTTATTCAAAGTTTGGCTATCGATTATTCAACCAAAATAATAACTATGGGATAGTTTCCACTGGTGTAGGTTATGCCTGGTTGTCAGCAAAAGACTATGCGATTGATTTAGATTATTTTGTATTGCCTGTAGAGTTAGAAGTTGGTCATTACTTTCAGCCAACACTAACAGTATACGCTGCGCTTGGTTATAAATGGCTATGGAATACAAGCGGCGAAGTTTGTTATGGCAATATTTGCGGTTCTGGTTCAAGCAGCGAACTAGATGTTGATGGTGTAACCTACAAAGTTGGCCTTCGATACAACTTCTAAAAGCAAGCCTCCTTCGGGAGGTTTCTTTTTGGCTGTTTAGTTAGTATCTTGTGATTACTTATTGAAGGGTATTCACATGAAAAAAACATTAATAGCGGTTTTAATGGCCGGCTTTACACCGCTTCTTTATGCTCAAGAGCGAACCCTAGATGAGCGCTGTGATGGGTATTCAAAATATGTTATGGAGCTACTGGAAAATAAATATAAAGGTGAAACCCTGAAAGAGCAGCTCGAGCTAGTTGATGAATGGGATGATCGAGAGTATAGAGAGGAAATAAAAAGAATATTAACTAATTTAATCTACACTTTGCCAAAAGAATACACAGAACAGGGTATTAAATTTCAGGCATTGGCTACCTATACGGCAGCATATAGAAGCTGTATTAAGAAATACTCTTAAAGTTTTTAAGTATTAAAGCCTCGCACCAGCGGGGTTTTTTATTGCCTGAGGAAAAGTTATGGCAGCAGCATCCCTTGGTCGGTTGACCTTAGATTTAGCGGTAAAGCTCGGTTCATTTGAACAGGGCATGACGCAGGCGGAACGCAAAACCAAACAAACCACTGATAACATGAATAAAGCTTTCGTTGGATTCAAGGATCAGGTAGCAGATGCTTTGGGTGGAACTCAACTGGGTTCGATTGTTGACTCTTTCAATACAAAAATTGGATCTTTAAAAGGCGGAGTTTTGGTTGCTGGCGCAGCACTTTCAGGCATGGCTGTGGGCGGCATAGCTGCTGCTATTGGTGGATTAACCCACTTAGCGATTGAAACAGCTAAAGCAGATAGCCAGCTGCTAGTTCTGGCAAATCGAGCCAACACAAGCGTAAAAAGTTTTCAGATTTTAGAGTACGCATCCCAAGGTTTAGGTGTGTCCCAGGATCAGCTTGGTTCTATTTTGGCTGATACTCAAGAAAAACTTGGTGAATTTAGCGCAACTCAAGGCGGTGGGGCTGCTGATTTCTTTGATGCACTAAAAAACAATACAAAATTATCTGAAGATCAGATCAAATCATTTTCCAAAACACTCCAAGGCAAAGATGGTATCGAAGCCATTCAAATGCTTAACGATAAACTGGATGAGCTTGGCGTAACATCGCAAGAACGTCGGTTTGTATTTGAGAGCTTGGCATCAGATCTGGGCAACCTTGCGCCACTATTTGCGGAAAATGGCCGGCTTCTAGATGACTACGGAAGGGCGCTGGAAGATGCGGGCATCCTCAAAACAGAAGAAGCTATCAAGCAGTCTCAACTTTTAGCAGCACAAACACAGGCTGTTAATCTGCAATTCCAAGGCTGGAAAAACCAACTGGTCTCAGGATTTATGCCCGCCATCGTGGATGTAGCAAATGCGATTTTCGGCACATCAAAAAACGGCATTCAACTTCAACAGGTTGGTGAGGGTATAGGCTCTGTACTTAGAAGTGTTACTAAAGTTGCTCTTGGAGTCTCGGCGGCTTTTAGTATTGCTGGCAAATTGATTGGTGGCGTAGCTGCTGCAATTGCTGCCCTTAAGGGTGAAAAGATCAATACCATCAATATTATGTTTGATGATATTACTGCCACTCTTGATGACTATGGAACTCGCATAAATTCATTAAGTGAATCTAGTTCCACTGCAAGTAAATCATCTAACAATCTAGTCAATGCTATTCTGGCTGTCAATTCAGCTTCTACCAAGTCGGCAAAAGGCATTGCTCTAGACACCAAGACGGCCGATGAAAACACTAAAGCTAAAGAAAAGCAGGCAAAAGCAGCTGAAAAGTTAGCGAAAGAACAAGCAAAGCTTAATGGTCTTGTTGGTGCTTCAGCATTGAATGGGCTACGTATTAAATCTAGCGAATCTATTGCTGGTGGCAAAGTAAGAGGCTACACAGCGGAATTTGCCAAACTGGCTCAGGATGCTTTGGGTTCTCAGCTTAACCGTTTTACAGCTTTCAATGATAGTTATCACAAGGGAACTAACAGCAAGCATGCGGTTGGTCAGGCATTTGACTTTACTGTTAAGGATGCAGGCGAGGCTAATGCTTCAATTAAGCGACTACAAGAAGTAGCCAAAAAATATGGCTTCACTATTAAAGCAATTAATGAATATGCAAATCCATCTGGTCGATCTACTGGTGGGCATGTGCATGTGTCTGTCCTTGGTTATAAAGGCACAAGCGAGATGCTTAAAGATGCTCAAGCCGAATTAGGCATAATTGCATCCACAAATGAAGAGGCTAAACGAATCCATGATGAAAGACTCAGGGCGCAACAGTCTGTTGCAAGTCAATATTACAGTGAACTGCAAAAGTTAGAGTACGAAAACTCAGAATCCATCAAAGCAATCAATGTGGCTTATGCTGGTGATGATGCTGCCATTAAAAAATACCTAACCCTTCAGCAAGCCGCATACGAAAAAGACGTTGCTAAATATCAGGAGGCTCAAAAACAAAAAGAGCTGAGTGATAAAAAGCAACTGCTTGAAGCTAGTCGCAACTGGATGACTGCTGGTGAATATGCTCGCGAATATTATGCATTAGTGCGAGAGGAAATTCTCAACACTTCTGAATACTCGCCAGCAATGAAACAGGCACTAATTCAAGGCTCTCTGTCACAACAAAACCTCGAAGAATCTTATGAGCGCGACAGTGCGATTGAGGATTACCGCGATGTGATGGGGTATGAAGAAAATCCATTAGAGCGGCAGTTTGAAGTATTGCAAAAAATGCGTGAACTCGATTTGCTGAATGAGGAAAAGTACCAACAAGACAAATTGATGCTGCAAACCAAATATTCAGCGTCCTATATGCAGTCTATGCTTGGTGGTTTTGCTGCATTAGTTGATGAAAACTCTAAAACCTATGCAGTACTGTTTGCTGCTCAAAAGGCTTTCGCAGTAGCTCAGGCAATGCTGAACATTCCAGCGGCATATTCTAAGGCTTATGATGCTGTGGTGGGTACACCATACGTTGGTCCATATATTGCGCCGGCAGTCGGTGCGGCTGCAGCAGCTTTACAGGTTGCACAGGCTGCAAGCATGAAGTCGGTGAATCTAACTGGTATGGCCCATGATGGTATCGATAACATTCCAAGGGAAGGTACTTGGCTGCTTGATGGTGGAGAGCGTGTTTTGAATCCTGAGCAAAATAAGGATTTAACTCGATATTTAAATGAGTCGCGTGAAAGCAATTCATCACCAAACGTCAATCTAAACCCAAACTTTGTCATCGTAGATGAGCGCGAAAAACTCGGGGATTACCTGTTTGGGCCAGATGGCAAGAAAGCTTTCGTGAAGTTCTTCAAGCAGAACAAACGGGAATTAGGATTTGCATAAGCTCACTTCGGTGGGCTTTATTTTTATCAATTTGAGGACAAAATGAAAATACAAACGTCATATGGCGAGGTGCATGTATTAACAAATTGCCCTCTATTAGAATCAACCGAGCGCCTGGAGTGGATGACAGAGGTTCATGAATCTTTTGATGGGAGTGAAGAACGCTATCCACTTTGCGATGCACCGCGTCAGATCCTGAATTTCAAATACACAGAAATGCGTAAAGCCATGGGTGATATGTTTCACATGCTGTATGCCAATCTGCGCAAACAGTGGGGCATTCCGCTGCGGCAGGTGAAACGAGTCATTCCAGATATTGTGGATGATGATTACATCATTCTGGATGCAGCAGACACCATAGCCGACCTTCGAGTCGGTTTTGCTTTTATTGAGAGCAGTGAAGGTAGTCAAGTGGTCGAGATTGTCAGTCGTGGCCGCTACATCATCATTCAGGAAGAAATCCGGGACCCGGAAACGGATGAGATAATTCAAGAACTGATCACTGAATACCAGGATGGCTTCCGTTTGGCTGCAAATGTGACTGTAACCAATGCTGTGATCATGCCGCTGCGGATCTGCATTATCGATGGTGATGCTTCAATCAATGCGGGCGGTTTCTGGTCCAATGTTTCAGTTATTTTCCGAGTACTGGCTGAAGATTTACCAGAGCATGAAGGTGACGTGCCAGGGCAGTACAAGGGTGAGGATATTTACTGGAAGCCTTTACTGCTCGATGGTGACTCACTGGAAATGACATTGACCCAGCATCAAAACATTATTGACGGTGCGGTGGGTGGTTTTCAGCAGTATACCCATCATGCAAAACCCAAGTATTTAAAGCCATTCATTTCGGTTTTAAAGGACTGGTCAGAGTTCAATGCTTATCGCCGGTTTTTGTTCCGTCGATCTGGTCGGTCCCGGGCTTTCTGGATGCCACTATATGAAAAGCATTTGAATATTTTAAATACCGGCAACATCACCACCAGTTTAAGCACCAATACCAAATACATCATTGAAGCCGACCGCAAGCATATCGCAGTCAAACGCAAGGATGGCACCTGGTCAGCGCATGAAATTACCGATCGGACTGGTGGATCACTTACTGTTTCACCGGCAATTGACACCCTGCGAAATGACATTCAAACCATTTGCTATTTAGGTTTGCATCGCCTGGATGCAGATCAGATTGAATTTCAGTTTTTAGGCGCTGGAAAATCGAGAATTACTGTTCCAATCGTGGAGATTGATAACTAATGACACGTTCAGAACTTTATCAATTTAAGCATGGGGATAAGCAATGGTTTTTCACCAGTGCACGTAAAGCGATTACCCATAACAACATTACGTATTACCCAGTGCGCGGTTTAAGCCGTGGGAATATTGAAGATGCGGATATTGATAAGTGTGAAGTCGAGCTGACTTTTCCGCATCCATATCCACTATTCAATGATGCAGATGACAGCTTTACCCAGGTGTTCTTAAATAAGATTTATCTAGAGTCAGTGTATTTCACCCTGATTGAACTGGATGCTGGTGAATCACTGGTACAGTTTAAAGGACGTGTGACTCAGCCTGAATTTGATGATCGTGACAATACAATGACGCTGATCTGCTCGACTGCAGAAAGCTTTATGCGTCGCAAGATTTTGACCCGTAAATTTCAGCGTACGTGTATGAATAACATTTACGACAAGTTTTGTGGATTGGATTTTAACGAGTGGTCATTCGATGTAACAGTGACTGCGATCAATGGTCTTGATGTGACTTTTGCTGTCAATCCGACTCAAGTCAAAGATGAGGAAGGCAATCTGGTATTTGAACGGATCCCGGTACTCGATGAGCTAGGCCAACCTGTTTTGGATGGTCTGGGTAATCCCACTTTTGAAGATGGTGATCCGGTCATGGAAATCAAATCATACGCACCTGGTTGGTTGAATCGCGGTGTGCTTAAAAAAGATGGTGTGTTTACCTTTATTGTCGGTAATGACGTAAATGGCAGCATCCGACTATATCGCCAGCATATCGACCTGAAGGTTGGTGGTGTGGTACGAGTTGCACCAGGTTGTGATCAGTCACTGAAAATGTGTCATGAGAAATTTAACAATCACAAGCGCTTTGGTGGTCATCCAAATATTCCGACTGAAAACCCATTAGAAACGCAGTTAATTAAGTAGAGTAAATATGAATATCGAATTACTTCTTACTGGTTTTGATCCGAGTAATATTCCTGTCTCTACCTCAATCGCACCTTTATTGATTGGTGCTTTGATTGCTGGTGCCGTTTCTCTGATTGTTGGGGTCTACACCTTCCTGCAAATGCGTAAAATGCAGAAGAAAAACCGTCCAAAGCCAAATCAGCTGGACGGTACAATTGCTGATGAAGGTACTTCATTTTGCGACATTGCAGGTAGTCCTCATGTTCATGCAAACATTACAGATATTTGGGGTAAGACGACCTCGCCAATTAAGCAGAAAGGCGGTAAAAAATGAAGATTTATATGTCTGATATTCGGAAAGCAAAAATGTGCTCGGGCGGAACCCGGGCATTTTTTTTACGTCAAGGTTGGGATTGGCAGGATTTCTTAAAAAATGGTCGAGATGCTCAGGATTTCATAAACACAAAAGATGCAATGGCTTTGCAGGTGATAGAGGTGGCGAGAAATGGGAAAAAGTAGTTCGCAGGTTGTTGGTTATCGTTACTACGCCAAATTCGCGGCTTTTATTGGTAATCGTATTGAAAAACTGATCGGAATCAATTTTGATAATCGAAAATGGGTTATTCATGATCCGTTAAAGCACCCACCAAATCTACTTCCCGTGCTAGAGAACAATCTTTTTGGTGAAAATGAAGGGGGAGTATCCGGGCAGATCGATATACATTTTGGCACACCAGACCAAGAGCCAAATGCAGAATACCAAAAATACTTTCCTTTGGTTTCTGGCTACCCCTATCAATCATACTTGGTATTTCGCGGGGAAGGAGGGCCTGATTTTTCTGGTGTCGGTGGGATATATGAGGAGGTAGCCAATACTCTTGGAGCTAGTGGGAAGTCAGCTTTCTATGTTGGCAACTCAGGCTACATGAAAGAGATGTTGCTTTGGGTGAAGCGGATTCATGTAAAGAATAATGGTGATGGGCAGTGGTATGATTTAAAGTCCGCAATTGATGGTTATATAAATAGTGGCACAGCAGACCGTGCACTACCCTTTAATTTTAATGTTAAATATGATGCAGATGGGGATACTTCAATCAATAGTATGAAGTATGACTCTGCAACGTCAATGTATAACTCAGGCACATCAGTTATGCCCACCCATACTGCATCAATTGGCGTTGGTGGTGGTGGGTTACCTGATCCATCTGCATTTTACAATGGTGAGTTAAGTTTGTTATTTCCAGATGCATTAATGGGCTATGCCGAAACCAATATTGAAATAGAGTGGGGTTTTGATAATAACAACTACAGTTATCCAGGCTTATTAAATGAAGTTAAAACTGAAACGCCACGCGATAGCAACGGAAACAAAATAATCACTGTTTCTGGATTATTGCCTGTTATGGGTATTCCAAAGATAGAACTGCATGGCCGAGGATCCTCTAGCGGCTCAATTACAGCGCTCGCAAGAATAACGCTCGGTTTTGTTCATCCGCCAGATTACTACAGTAAATTAGAAGCCCCTGATATTAACCCAATTCATAAAATCCGCGAAATTCTTACAGACGATACAGCAATGAGTAAACCTGAATCTGATGTGAATGACGCGAATTTTATGAAAGCTGCGGATCGAATCTGGGATGAGGGTCTGGGCGTGTCGTGGGCGATTGATGAGAAATCATGTATCGAAGCGATTGAAGAGCTTTGCTATCACATTGAAGCTGGCATTCGCGTCAACCGTCAAACCGGTCTATATGAGATGGTTTTATTTCGTGATGATTGGTTTGCGGAAGATGAAATCCACTCTGTTGCTGAAAACAAGATCAAAGATTTATCTCTTGAAGTTATGAATAGTGACGACATTGTGAATCAGCTCAATGTTACGTATTACGACAGACCACGCATCAAGAATTCGACTTTCTCAGTCTATGAAAATGGCTCAATTCTCACAATGGGCCATGCGAATGCTGAGTCTATCGAATTCCCGTATTTCATGAATATGCGCAATGCTGAGATTGTGGCGAACTGGAAATTAAAACAGTTCTCAACGCCTGCATGGTCGGGGAGTTTCACAACCGGTTGGCGTGAAGCTCGCAAATGGAATAGATACGATTTAATTCGTTTGTCTTGGTCTAAAAAATGGAATGGCACAATCCTTGTTCGTATTATGAAAATCAATCTAGGTAATGGTGCGGACAATACTGTAACGATTGATTTTGAAGAAGTGATTCCGTATTCAAGTGAAATGAATACTTCGATTGTAGTTGATGCTCCGGTTGAATCAGCGCCACAGCCACCGCAGCCAAGCATGAATGCAGTATTTGAAGCTCCGTATTATCTAACAGTGCTTCGTGCCGGGCAGACAAATGCAGACTTGGAATTATCCAATAATCCTGATATTGGCTATGTAGTAGCAATTGCAGCCAAACCACAAAGCAACTCATTGAACGCTTTGCTTTACACAGATGGGGGTGTGGGTGAATTTGAGCAAGTTTCTCGTCTTGAGTATTGCGATATTTTACAGCTTGATCAGCCGATTGTAGAAACAACATCATCATTTACAGTCACAGGTTCATTAACCCAAACAGCAAACTCAAATAATCTAATTTTACTGAATGATGAGTGGATGGGGTTTGTGAGCTTTGATGTTGAAACGAAAGTTTTAACTGTGAAGCGTGGAGTGCTGGATACTGTGCCGAAAAAGTATAGTAGCGGGTCTTTATTCGTATTCGATCTTCCGGATGTTGCATTTGATGCTACTCAGTACGCACAAAGTGAAATTGTTGAAGCGCAAGTTTTAACAACTACGCCGAGCGGCATTCAAGAGCTTTCAGCAACAGGTCTTCCGATTGAAATTAAAGCGCGGGCTATCCGACCATATCCACCAGCCAATGTAAAATTCAATGATATTTACTATCCCGAAACTATTTTGGTGACAAGTGATATTGTTTTGACTTGGGTTGACCGAAACCGATTGCAGCAAACAGGCGGTGAGATTCTTGGATTTTTTGATAAAGGTGTGACTGTAGAGAGTGGTGTTACATACTCATATGAGCTTATCTCTGAGAATGCAATTTTAGATAGCGCAAGTGACATCACTACAAACACCGCGACAATTCCTTCATCTGCATTAGTGCCAAATAAACCGCACACATTGCGCCTATGGTCCGCACGTGATGGCTATGATTCATTTCAAGTGTTTGAGCATTCATTCTTTGTTGAAGCAGCAAGCTTGATTTTGACAGCTACAGCAACTAAATCTCAAGTCGCTGGAAATACTGTGCCGACTGCAAACATAACCGTAAACATTGATGAATCATTGCAAGCAAATATGCAGGCAGATGGTTCAAAAATTACGGGGAAAAGCGAACCTGGTGCGACGATTACGATCAATATTGAGGGATAGATAATGGCAACATATACTGCAGTTGCAGATGCAAATGGGGACTTTACAGTCCCTTTTTCATCTAACTATACAGCTGGTCAGAAAGTTATAGTAACGGCAGAAAAAAGCGGAGCAACAAAAACCATTGAACTGTTTGCACCCTCCGACCCTTATGGTGGTGGCGTAATTCAGTTTGGAGGAAGTCTTGCTAATTTTCCAAATGGCATTACATCAGTGACTATTAATTTGCCATCGATTGCAAACAATGCTTTTAATACTGGGGCAAATACACAGATTTTCCTAAAAGCAACTTCTTTAATTTTACTTAGCGCAACCTCAATTGGAGATTATGCTTTTTCCGGGTGGTCGAATGCTGTAAACCTAACTTTGCCGGAGGGCTTGCTCACAATTGGGCAGCGGGCATTTTCAGGATGGGCCAAGTTAAATGGGGTTGTTATTCCGAATTCTGTAGCAACCATTGGCGCCTATGCGTTTGACTCAAATGCATATATGTTAAATATCACAATCGGCGATGGTGTTACTCAGATTAATGGTCAAGCGTTTGCTTATCTGACGAGAATGCAGAATCTATACATTAAGCCGCCAACACCACCAACACTGCTTGATGATGCATTTGCAAGCATTCGCTCAGCATGTGTATTTCATGTTCCAGCAGCATCACTTGCGGCATATCAAGCCGCTCCGTTTTGGTCTAAGTATGCTAGCAAAATGGTCGGTGATTTATAAATTTTAAATTCATCAGCACCTCCGGGTGCTTTTTTATTACCAATATTTAGGGGGCGCAATGGCCGACTACACAACTGATCCACCAGTGGCAAGCGCAGGCTCACTTATGCTGCTCTCTGACAAGATGACTGATATGTGTCAGAAGATAGACAAGCTTGGAGACATTCCACAGAAGCTTGATCGATTAGACATGACTATCACTCAGCTTAGCAAAGACCACCAGCAAACCCGAGCTGACTTGTTGCAAACCCAGACCAATTTCCAGTCAGAGCTTGAGAAAATTCAAAGAGATGTTGGTGAGCTTAAGACCAGCAAAACCCGAATTGATACTCTTGGTGAGTGGTTTAAATGGGGTGGTATAGCCTTGGTTTCAGGGATTGTGGGTTCGTGGTACACGCTATCGAATGATGTTCGAGACACTCAATCCAAGACAGCCAACAATGACCAACGAATCATGATTATCGAAAAACAGGGCGATCAAACATCAAGAATATTAGATGAAATCCGCAACAAACTTTATGAACGCAATTACATGAGTGAAACGAAATGAATTTTTTACAAGAAAACGCGCTGAAATACACCAGCGTTAAATGGCCCCTGATTGGGGCTTTTTTATTGGGTGTCATTCCTGTTTTACTGCAGGAAGGGATTAACACGCAGCTTATCCCGGCTGAATATCATTCACTGATTTTAACCATTGTTCTGCCAGCACTGGCTTACTTTGGGAAAAAGAAATACCAGCCAGAGCTACATCCTGAGCCAACTATTCTAGGCTTTGCAAAGCTGCCTGCCGATTCAATTACCTTTGATGAAGCATTCCGGCGCTTGATTGGACATGAAGGTGGTTACACTATAGATCGACGAGATCCGGGCAACTGGACTGGGGGTAAAGTCGGAGTGGGTATCTTGAAGGGCACTAAGTACGGCATTGCTGCAAATACTTATCCAAATCTGGATATTAAAAACATTACGCTTACTCAGGCCAAAGAAATCTACAAAAAAGACTGGTGGGATAAATTGGGTGGTAATGGCCTGCATTCCGCTATCACATTTCAGCTTTGGGATTTTGCGATTAATGCTGGAAAGAAGCGTGCAGTGATGGAGCTGCAACAGGCAGTAGGTGTAACCACAGATGGAATCATTGGCCCTAAAACCATGGAAGCCGTGAATGCTCAGGATCTAAATGATGTGATTCTAACTTTGACTGCTGAGCGACTAAGGTTTTATACATCATTAAAAACATGGCCGACCTATGGCAAAGGCTGGACGAATCGTGTTGCGGATAACCTAAAATATGCAGCGCGAGATAATTAACCCTATTCATTAGACTGACAATATTCTAGTAAAATAGATAAATGCCCTCACATGAGGGCTTTGTTTTTTTACTTTAATGAATAATCGATACTATGGGTGTGCGAATGCCTAACCATTAAAGCTAAGCAAGTGATGATCCTTCAAGGGCATTAATTT
This sequence comes from Acinetobacter sp. YH16038, assembly GCF_013417275.1. Classification (NCBI taxonomy): domain Bacteria; kingdom Pseudomonadati; phylum Pseudomonadota; class Gammaproteobacteria; order Moraxellales; family Moraxellaceae; genus Acinetobacter; species Acinetobacter sp. YH16038. The sequence continues at coordinate 39,443 of NZ_VPEG01000002.1, forward strand.
AGGCTCACCATCTTCATTTATGCTTAATGCATATACTTTAAATCTTGATGAATTAAATTTATCCATATATGACAATAACAGATCGAAACTAATATTTTTTGTGTTTGGATATGATTGAATATCAAATATATTTGAGATGTTTACCCTAAAACTATGAGAATCATCCCGATTAAAAAGAGAAACAAAAGCATCTGGTATTTCAATTATTATCTTACTGTCTAGACCTTCTGCGGAGCCGACGTTTACTAAGCTGAAGCTTGAGGCTAGATGGCCAAAATTTTTAATGTTGATATCAAAAGAATAAGATGGCTGCCTTGTTGAGTCAGTGGATTTCTCCAAGGCAGATGTTGTTAGTATGAATATTGGTTGATTGGATCCTATTAGTTTTTTCTGCCCCTCTTGCTGTTTATTATAAAAATATAGAGCAAATATTATTGATGCAATTGTGCCTATGGAGCCTATAAAAGAAAAAGTAATAGATACCGCTCTCTCCAACGGAAGTCTTTGACTTGTTTCTAGGTAGTAGTAGCAATAAGACAATGCAAAGAATATTAAGCTAATTAATACTGATACAAATAAAAAAACTCTAATCTTCACTAAATCCACACTTACCCAGATAATCAAAACAACTATGCCTTACAGCCCACCCAGGCTCCTTCCTAAAAACCTCCCCATTTTTAATCGTGTGCTCTATGTAAAAGTAGGTCCATGTTTTCATTGTTATCTCCTAAGTCCATTTCTTAATCGTTGTGCAACCTCGGTAGCAGTTGGATTGTAATAAGTGTTCACCAGAATATTAATATCCGTATGTCCGGTAATCTTGGCTAGATCGGCAGGGTTCTGGATAATCTGGGCCATGCGAGTAGTGGCTTCATGGCGCAAATCATGGAATCTTAAATCCTGAATACCGCATTTATCTCGATATTGTCTAAATAAAGAGGATAGGGAGTCTGATTCAATACTTAAAACGCGAGGACTATTTACACCTTGCATGTGGCGCAGCAATTCTTCAGCACGCTCGGACAATGGAATATTCCGAGCAAGACCATTTTTGGTGTCTGGTAGATGCACATACATTTTATCAATGTGAACATTCTTCCAGGTCATCGCTGTGATTTCACCAAGGCGCATTGCAGTCTCAAGTGCAAACAACATTGCCCAGCCGACTTCTTGACCTTTAGTTTTAACCGGCTCACCTTCAACATAAGAGCAGGCACTTAAAATAGCTTCAATCTCATGATCTGCAGCGCGTCTATTTCGTGGTGGTGGCAGCTTTGGCCTTGATACTGTAGTCATAGGAGAGGTATGCAGCCAACCTAATTCACGGATACAACAATGCAGTACCGCGCTAAGCAATTCCATTTCCCTTGAAACAGTTGTCGCAGTCACATCCTTGATTCTGGCATCACGATATTTCACAAAATCAAATGATTTAAGATCCGTAAGGTTTTTTGACACTAATTGCGGATTATCGCGGATCAGCTTTCTTAAGCGCAAAGTTTCCCAGCGTGCACCTTTCTTTTTTGGCGTCACATTCTTAAGGTAATACTCAATTGCTTCTTGATAAGTATGTTTAGGCAATTCACCTTTTGATGCTTTAGCCGCGTCTTTAAGTTCAATAATTTTTCGAGCTGCCCACTCTAAAGCTTCTTTTTCTGTATCATGGGTAGAGGTGTAACGCTTGTTCTGATGATTGACGCAAATACGCCAACTATCACCGCGTTGAATAGCCTTTGGTATTTTCATAATGTCGTGGTGCAGATTTGGTGCAAATTAGATGTCTGGATGATGTATTAAATCACATTACAATACATTCTAATACAATATTAATTTATTAAAAATCAAAGGCTAAAAGAAAAACCCTTACAGAATAAGGGTTTCAGTTTAATAGCGATATGCTCTCTATCCCCACCATATATGAAGAAACAAGGTTAATGCCTTGTTTTTTTTTGCCTGAAATTTAGTGCGACATTTTTATTGGCTCGGCTTTTTATTCTTTGTATTGGATTCATTTATTGTTTAAACAACATGCTCGATCAAGATAAGTGAGGTTCTAGAGGTCTGATCTGCTGAGACTGAGCTAGACAAGCTTAGAGATTAAGTTCAAAGCAGTAGCAAAGAAACCTCATAAGGCCGAGTTTTCTTGTTAAATCTTATAAAAAATAAAAAAATTGCATTAACTGTTTAATTTATAGCGGAATAGGCAGTGATTGCTTGTAAAATCACTTGTCAATGACCTGCTATCTCTATAATATACACAGCCATCGGGGACGTGGCGAAATTGGTAGACGCACTGGATTTAGGTTCCAGCGCCGCGAGGTGTGAGAGTTCGAGTCTCTCCGTCCCCACCAATTTACTCAAGAGATTGAGTAAAATGGCCGAGTAGAGGATTGGTGTAATGGTAGCATGACGGTCTCCAAAACCGTTCGTCAAGGTTCGAATCCTTGATCCTCTGCCAAAGTTTGAAAAAAAGTCCGACACTAAGTTGGTACCCTGATGGGGACGTGGCGAAATTGGTAGACGCACTGGATTTAGGTTCCAGCGCCGCGAGGTGTGAGAGTTCGAGTCTCTCCGTCCCCACCATCAAAAGAGACAAGGTTGATGCCTTGTTTTTTTTCGCCTGAAATTTTTTAAACGAAAAAAAGCCCATCGAAATGGGCTGATTATAGGAATAAGAAAATTTTACTCAAATAAAAGGGTAAATCATGAGTGTACTGATTAATCTAATTTAAGCTTTCAGATGATCTTCAAACTCCTCACCCAGTTGCATGGCCAATGCATTACCTGAAAGATCACAAGTCACCAGACCATATTCTTTTTTAAAACTGAAACTAAAACCACGATTGTCTGCCAGGGTGCGAACCGAATACCCCAATTTTTCTAACCAAAGTCTAAATGCGAGAACGTTTTTTGCTTTAACCACTTTTTTCACGAGATAACTCCTTCATCAGTTAAATCATAGATAAGGGTGAGAATTTTCGTTTTAAAGGGCAAATACCCTTATTTAAATTAATTTAATTGAATTTGCGGATTTAATGAACAAGATAATATAGACGAAATATAGGGTTTTTAATCTAAGTCTATGTTTTTTATTATTTTCAAGATGTTGTAACTAAATATTTTAATTTTAAGCCTAAATAATTTTTTGAATAGTTATTAATATTCAAATATTTAAATCAATAATTGTTTATTTGTTATTCATTTTAAATTAGGAATTAGCGTGGTTTAAAGTTTTAGAGTTTGAGTAAGGCTTAAAAATATACAATCCAGCAAAGTTTCCAAGTATTCAGGTCATGGTTTTAAGCTCAACGCTTTATACTGTCATGGATATAATTTAAATAAGATTGATGATGACTGAATTAAATATTGAACAGTACGTCAAACAGCAAATTGAACTTATGCAGCAACAAGGGCAGGAGCCTGTAGCTGTGATGCTGGGCCATGAAGACTGGCTGGATTTTTCAGTGCAGTCCAAGGTGGCGTATACGCCATTTGGCAGTGCGCGCCGTTATCAACCTGCTTTGGGTGGATTATTGCTGGTCAGGATTGATGAAATGAATGCGGTACGAGTGGTCACCCAGCAAGAACTGGATGACTATGCTCAGAAGCATCAGCTACTCTAAGCAGCTATAAGTTTAAAACGAGTCTTTTATCACGCGTAAACGTTGAAACTCTTCGACACTGTCTGCGCGTAAAAAAGGATTGGTTTCCAGTTCTGCTGCAATCGTACTGGGTAAGGTGCATTGTCCAAGCATGCGCATACGCTCAACCTGTTCGAAACGCTCCAGAATTGCTGGATTATCCGGTTCTACATGTTTGGCGAACTGTGCATTCGACAGCGTGTATTCATGCGTGCAATAAACCTGAGTACGTGGCGGTAAGGCAGCCAGACGAGCCAGAGAGTGGTACATCTGCTGATAAGTGCCCTCAAATACCCGTCCACAGCCCATAGCAAACAGAGTGTCGCCACAAAACAGCACATCAATAGCATCTAGGAAATACACGATATGGCCTAGGGTATGACCCGGTACGGCAATAATCTGTACCTCAACACCATGAAAACTGAACTGGTCGTCATGTTCAAGTGGATGGTTAATAAACGGAATTTTTTCCAGCTCAGCTTTTGGGCCATATACCGGTAATGATTGCTTTTGAATTAAATCCGGAACGCCCCCGATATGGTCTTTATGCCAGTGGGTGAGCCAGATCTGACTCAGCTCAAGTCCATGTTCGGTACAGTAATCCTGAACTAGCACAGCTTCAGTGGGATCAATGACCACGACCTGATGCGTCGGTGTATGTTCAAGTAACCAGATATAATTTTGTAATGAGTTTTTGACATCAATACAGTGGATTTTAAACGGCATCATAAGACATCAGACCAAACAGATATTATGGATAAAGTAGCATAAATTCAGGCAGTCTGACTGTGGTCAAGGTCGCCTGTTTGCAAGAATTTTTTATATGATTTGTTTAAAAAGATCGGTTATTTATTCTGCATCTTTTACTGCGACAGCTTCGCCAATGGTATAGAAGTGACCACCGGCGACATGATGAATACTTTTCCATTCTTCGCTGACTTCATGATAGAACCAGTGCCCATCACGGAACACCCGATCATCGGCATAAGCGGCAATGACCTTACCAATAAACAGGTCATGGGCTTGCTGGTTATGTGGCTCGGGAATCAGCTCACATAAAATCCAGGCGGCACAACCTTCTACAACTGGGATCTCTTGATCTGCGAATTTGAATAACTGCACACCGGACTGCTCCAGTTTGTCTGGGGCATTGTACAGACTCAATGTTCCCAGACTATAGACCATTTCCAGCTGTTTGAGGGTGGGAATCTGCAGGGCAAAGTAGCCAGAATTTTCTATTATTTTTCGGGTCTTGGTGCTTTTATCCAGTACTACGGTGACTTTTGCTGGACTGAATTCGAGTGCACATGCCCAGGCAGCGGCCATGACATCAGTGTCTCGTCCATCATTGGCAGACACTAACACAGTGGGACCATGTGTGATCAGGCGATAGGCTTTTTCTAAAGGTACAGTTTGAATATGTGAATTGTTCATAAAGAACCTTAATGAGTGAAAAGGGAGAAAAATAAATCATTTGATTTACAGCATATAAAATTCCCCTTCTGGAAAAAAGCTTTTAAACTAAACACCTACATACAGGAGTAAAGAAAATGAAAATGTACCAGGTGGATGCTTTTACGACGTCTCTATTTAAGGGAAATCCTGCTGCAGTCATCGTGCAGGATGCTTGGCTGGATGATCACCTGATGCAGAATATTGCCCTGGAAAATAATCTGTCTGAGACCGCTTTTGTCAAAGTGCTGGATGCAGAAAATTATGAAATTCGCTGGTTTACGCCGACCAAGGAAGTGGATTTCTGTGGACATGCCACATTGGCCAGCAGCTTTGTATTATTCAAGGATTTTAGCTCTGCAAAAACCATTTATTTTCATGTCAAAGATCTGGGCATTTTTACAGTATGCCAGGATGAGGATGGCAAAATCCGGATGAATTTCCCGATCCGTCAGCCTGAACTCATCACAGATTATCCGGAAGCCTTAAGACAGGCGCTGACGAAGCCTTTTAAAAATGTTTATCTGAATACGCAAGGTTATATTATTGAATATGAATCAGTGCAAGATGTGCTGGATGAGCACCCCAATATTGAATTGCTGAAGCAGCTGAATGGAAAAAGAACCGCAATTACAGCAGCGGGTCCATTACTGGATGTCGCGATTACTGCTGGCGATACGCAATATGATTGCATATCACGTTATTTTGCACCGAGTAATGGGATTAATGAAGATCCGGTCACCGGTTCAATTCATACCGGAATTGCACCGATCTGGGCGGGGAAATTAAATAAAACTGAACTGGTAGCTTATCAGGCCTCTCAACGTGGCGGTGTATTGTATTGCGCATTAAAAGAACAAGGCCGCATTGAGATTTCAGGTTATGCCAAACTGTTTATGCTGGCCGAACTTTATATTTAATTAACATACTCAATAAAATACCGTGAAATTGCGCGGTATTTTATTTGGCATCTCATAAAATAGACTATTCATAATAAAGACTTTTCTCTAAGATCAGAGTGACTGTAAATAAAAATTCACACTTAAAAATTTGGATGAACAATGCAAATACGCTTTAAACGTTTAAGCTTGGCGATTTTATTATCTGGCTGGACAGCGGCCAGTTTTGCACAGCCGGTATTGGTGAAAACAGAACAGAATATCGAAGAATATCGACTGGAAAATGGCTTAAGAATTATTCTTGCGCCCAATGATAAAGAAAATAAAGTGTTTATGAATACGGTTTATCTGACCGGTTCACTGAATGATCCTCAAGGCAAAGGTGGGTTAGCGCATCTGCTTGAACATCTGGCGTTTAAAGGCACGGAAAATGTGAAGGGAGATGAGTTTCAGCGCCGTCTGGATCAATATACCTTAATGACCAATGCCAGTACCGACTATTACTCAACCAAATATACCAATGTGATTCGTCCTGAGCAGACCGCGGTCAATGAAGTGATTTTCCTTGAAGCGGAACGCATGGACAAGCTGGTCCTGCAAGAAAAGTATGTGCCGACTGAAATTGACATCGTGAAACGTGAGCGTGAAATCCGTCTGGATCAGCCATTTTCCGTACTGATGGATCAGGTATTTAAATCAGCTTATGGCAATCAGTATCTGGGGCGATTACCGATTGGTGACTTGAACGAACTGCAATCGATCAAGATGCAGGAGCTGAACCAGTTTTATCGTCACTGGTATGCACCGAATAATGCCCTCATGATTATTTCAGGCAAATTTAATAAGGCAGAAGTGCTGAAGCAGATTGATACCCATTTCAGTCCGATTCAGTCCCGCAAAGTGCCTGAATCGGTAAAAGTGCCTGCGCTAAAACCTGAACAGATCAAACAACGTGAATTTACCGTGCAAAAGGGTAGTGATCTGGCCAAATTTAATATTTATCTGAACCAGTCAGAAGAAAGTATTAAAACCACACTGGCCATGTCTCCAATTTTATATACTTTGCAACCTAGCGGACACCTGTATCAAAGTCTGGTCGAGACTGGTAAGACCACTACAGTGCAGTCCATGACCTGGCTCGATAAAGATTTTAATCTGGTCTTTATGGGGGCCATCTATGCGCCAAATCATCAAGTCAAACAAGTTGAGCAGGGCTTAATTCAGGGGGTAGAGCAGAGCCAGCCATTTAATGAAACCGAATTAAACCGGGCTAAAAGTCTAACCCGAAACCAGGCGGACAATGTTAAAAATAGCGCAACCGCTTTAGGTTCGCGTTTAAGTGAATATGTAGTGGCTTATTCAGGTGACTGGAGCCAGTATTTCAAAGATCTGCAAGCCATAGAAAAGCTGGATGTCAATCAGATCAATCAGGTGTATAAGGCATTCTTTAAGCCAGAATATCGTATTTCTGGCAATATCTTGCCGACACCAGAAGATCAGAAAAAAGCACAGGAGTTGCCCCAGACTGAAGTGCCGGCTCAAACTCTGGACCAGCAGGCTGAAGCAGCAGAACCGCTGAAAGATGTCAGTGTCTATCAGGCAGAAGTAAAGCAGTATGTGGCGCAGTCCAAGCAATATTTACAGGCTAAGGACAAGCAGATTCAACGGGGCAAACTGAAGAATGGTATTAAATACGCTTTATTCCCGACCCAGACTCAGGATGACAAAGTTTATGCCACTATTGCACTTAATTTTGGTACGGCACAAAGTTTGTTCAATAAAGGCGAGATTCTGGATCTGACAGCTTACTTATTGCTGCGTTCTTCTGAAACCCAAAGCTTGCAACAGATTGCCGATAAAATTATTGAGTCTGGTGGTTCAGCCACGGCCAGTTCCTCTGAAAATGGCATGAGCATTCAGATCAGTGCCAAAAAAGAGAAGTTTGAGGAATTTTTCCAGTATGTGCTGGATGTGCTCAATAAACCGGCCTTTGAGCAGAGCCAGTTTGACCTGATTAAAGGACAAAGCCTGTCTGCGTTAGACCGTCCTTATACTGAGCCCAATATGGTGGCCGGCCTGACCATGTCTCGCGCGACCGAGATTTATCAGCCGGGTGACCTTCGCTATCATTTTGAACCTGAACTGGCAAAAAAACAGATTCAGGCTGCTACTCGTGAACATGTCGTAGCGTTATATCAGCAGTTCTTTAATACGCATCATGCCCAGATCGCAGTGACAGGGGAATTTAATCCGAAGTCCGTGAGCAAAGTCCTCAAAAATAACTTTGCGAGCTGGAAAGCGAAGCAGCCTTATGAGCGCTTAAGTGGTCAATATACAGTTTATCCGGCACAGAAAATCCATGCGTTGTCTGAACAGCGCGAGTTCGGTCATTATCAGGCTGTCATGACATTCCCGGTCGGTGCAGAACATGTAGATTTGCCAGCCATGCTGGTCTTCCGGCATATTCTGGGTGATTCTCAGTTGTCTTCACGTTTAGCACAGGAATTACGTGAGAAAAATGCGCTGGTTTATGGTTTTAGTGCCAATGCTCAGTATGATGAATGGATTGATTCAGGCGCATTAGGCATTCAGGCGAATTATACGCCTGGCCGATCAGCACAGGTGTCACAAGCGGTGCATAAGGTATTGAATGAGCTTCTGGCCAAAGGGGTAACCGAGCAGGAAGTTGAAGCAGCGAAAGCCACGATTTTGAAACAGCGCGTCACTGCACTAGAAGATGATCGCCGTATTCACAGCATGCTGATTCCACAACTGGAAAAAGATCGTAATCTGATCTATCGGGAGAAACGTGATCAGGCGATTGCCAAGCTGACCAAGGCAGATGTCGATGCCGTTATCAAAAAATATGTTAAACCGGATCAACTGGTCGAAGTCATGGCGGATCAGTATGGGAAAGAAGTGAAATAAACTCTGTAATTTTTTATAAGTCTATGACGGTCTCTTTTCATTTTAAATAAATGTTTAGATGTCTATATGGCTACTTTTGCTTCGGCAAAAGTAGCCAAAACTATTTGTCATCCGCAAAACTCGTCCACCACCTTCACGAAATAAATTTATTCTAGAAACAATCCTCTTATGATGTAGTCCTGCCTCAACCAGTTACGGATGACGTTTCCACGTATCTATAGGCTATAAAAGCGTTTGGCATTCTCATAAAAAACCGGCTTTACAGCATGTTCGTCATAGCTCTGCACAATATCGCTAAAGGCATCAATGATGGTGACCAGATCTGTGCTGACACGATCCATCGGGAAATTAGAAGCAAACATGATGCGATCTTTAGCGAAGCATTGTAGGGCATGCTGGATCAATAGAGCCGCGAGCTGAATCAGTTCATCTTTTTTTGCCAGTTTTCGCTCTAAATGAAAACGATGACCGAGTACAGGCATAAACAGACCGGAAATTTTGCTATACACATTTGGGCATTTTGCCAGTTCAGCCAGGTCTTCTTTCCAGGTCTGAAAAATATAGTCTCGCTGCTGTGCTGTTTGTCCTGTTGCTTTACCGACTTTCCCAAAGATGCCGGCAGGTGTGCCCAAGTGATCCAGCACAATCGGCGTTTCAGGAAATGTTTTGGCCAGATGGGCCACATCAGAAATTTGGGTAGAATAAACCCAGGCATCAAAACTTAAATTGGCTTTGGCTAATTCCTCAAATCCTTTCAGAAATTTCTTATTGCAGTATAAATGCGGTTCATCGGTCCAGGCATGAATGCCTTTATCGGCATGAAACGATGCCATTTTACGAATACCGCGTAGTTTCGGCGAAACTTCCTGATGCAATTGCAGCAGCTGTTTAAAGTTTTTTTGACGAGGGTCAGCTGTAGCCACAATGCCGCCTAGCTGAATATTCTGTTCAGCAAAAGGCAGCCCGGCAATAAACCTGGTTTCATTAACCACGCCCGTGCCTTTATGTTCATGCCAGCTTGCCCCTATATGCACAATCTGTTCCACCTGATAATGACCGATGTCACGTTTATAGTTTTCCGGTAGATAAGGCGCGGTCAGATGTTCGGTCAGACCAATCGTATCAATCACTGCTTTGGGCTTGATCAGCCGTACCATTTTGTCCAGCAGTTTTGGATGTTTGCCAAATAATTTTACAGCAGAGGCTGCGGCATGCGGTGTGGTATAAGGGTCCCACTGATGAATATGCGGATCTATAATCGGAAAGGGCAGTTGCTGCATGATATTTTGGGTCATCGTTTAATTTTTATTCATTTTTTATAGGATAAATACAGCATTAAAGTCAAACTAAAAATCAAAGATTTAAAAAAAGCCCCGTAGGGCTTTCATTAATGATCGTGGTCGTGTTGATGCTTGTTGGCATGAAACTCTTCATTACGACGGAAACGTAAATAGTTCTCAAACTGCTCACAGTATTCATCGTAGTTATCTTCCAGCATCATCTGAAATTGCTGCAAGATATAAGACATGACCTGATCTTTAGCGTCGCGCATCTCGTTGCCATCTTTGAAATTGTTGGCAGCGACCCAGGTATTAAAGCGGGCAGTACCAAACAGCATTGCAGCGCTGACTTGACCACGTTTTTCTGCCGGGTTTTCCTGAGAGCCTTTTTCTACACGGCTAAATTCGTTGGCCTGTTTAATAAATTCATCAGCACGTTCAAAGAATGCAGCATTTAACGCTTCTTCTTCGGTTACATCGGTTGCTTCAATCTTTTGAACCATGAATTTTTCCTGATAATAAAATCTTAATCACTAATTATAGGCAAAGCCTTGCAGAAACTAAACCTTTGCCTTAATCTAAAAATAGCCTAAGCAATAAAAATGTAAATCTCATGCAAGATGCAATTGCTGTACAGAGTCTGAAAAGTGATATTGCCTTATTACGCCAGAATATCTGGCCACCAGCAAATCTGGCCAATGTGGAAGGATTGCCAATTTATTATGGCACCAAGTCGCAGGTCGAAGAATATTACAAGCAATGGCTGGGTCTGATTGAAAGGGCACAAGACCTGTTTCAGCCTTTTATGGAAGATGAAGTTCTGGATGCGATTCATTTGCCAAGCCATTTGAATCTGCCTTTATTCTATTTTCATGTGGACCGCATCCGGATTAATAAAACCCGCGCCAAAGAATCCAAAACTTTTCGTGGCATTGCCAGTCTGATTGAAAAATGTGGGCAATTTGAACCGGAACAGATTCAGGCCATGCAACGCTGGCTAGACAGTGATGAGACAGCGGCACTTGTGGCACATCGTGAATTTGTAGATCTGCGTACTTATGTATTCCAGCATGGTCAAAGTGAATACACCCGGACTCGGTTCTATGTGAATGGCATCGTCCTGAGTGTCGAACCACATTTTGAACTGGTTGATGCCCGTGATAAGCCGCGTAAGCAGCGCAGCGATAGTTATAGCGATCCATTAGCTGATAACAATACCTGGAAAGTATATGGAAAATATCGCTAGAGCAATTTTGTCTATTTATCTCTTACCAGAATGGCTGGGTGTGAGAAAATTTCTGTAACTGCTCGGCAGCCTGTTCCGACAGATGCTGCTGTTCTGCGGTGAGCCATCCGATGACAAACCATGCTTTGGAGTGTTTTTTTGCATAAGGCCTATATAGGCTTTCTGCGACAAACAGGTCATTATAATGACCTAAAGTCTCCTGTAAGGGCTTTAACGCTTTCAGATATCTTTTGATTTCCTTTTCCGGAAACAGGCTTTGCAGAAATTCCACATTATAACGCAAGCGTTTAACCCGCTTGCGGGTTCGGTGGCGTGATTCAATATCCAGTTCCTGATAATTCTCTGCATCTGCACAGACTTTCTGATGCAGTTTGCTGAGTCCTTTACACAGGATTTTATGCGAGGACTTTTGCTGGTTTGCACTCTGATCCTGACTAAATTGTAGTAGCTCCAGTATCAGCTCCATCGTAGCTGGCTTTCTGAATAATTGGCTAATATCTGCCTGATCCTGTTGGGCTGGAGGCAACTGCAATACTGGTGAACCCGCAGCTTCTAGCTGAGGAAGCAGACTTTCAGCTAAAGCATCGCGATCCCGAGTAGAGCCTAATTGCTGGAAGATATTGCGTAACTGATCCTGCCATTCCTCTGTCAAATCCTGATGATAGGGCTGGAAGATTTTTAAGGCACTGCGTAAACGCCGGATAGCGACGCGGGCCTGGTGCACATGGTCACTATTGTAATTCTCTAGCGCAATCGCCGTCGCATTGGGAAACAGGTGCGTCAGACAGTTGGTGATAATTTTTTGCAATATATGATGAATATCGTCTTTAGCTGCGAGCTCTAAGGTTGTCTGATGCTGGACCGGAAGATCAGTTTTATTATTCAGCAGAGCATAACCACGTTCAGATTTGCTGCGTACATCCAGCCATAACTGATAACGTTGAATCCAGGGTTTAACAAAATCAATTAAGTCATCAAGTTTGCCACTTTTGAGCTCAAATTCAACTTCATAAATATCCAAGGTCTGGCCATTAGAACGAATCTCACCTCTATCCAGTGCAATTTCAATCTGACTTCCTCGGTAATTTTCAATCCAGAGATCCCGCTCTACATCAGTTTCAAATTGTAGAGTCAGAGACGTATCTAGGGTGTGAAGTGCCTGTTTTAGAATCTTCCGAGCCTGTTTATGCTTGGCATAAGCTTTTAAATCACAGTTGTCCGGTGCGGTATCCAGTCTTTCTTCCAGCTCAAAGCGTTCAAATTGATGCTGGCTCGGTGCTTTTAAGGTCTGAAACCATTGCTGATCTTCCAGACGCTGCCGGAGTGCAATTTTGTGCTGCTGTAACTGCTGATCGGCAGTATCAAAGTATTTGGCACATAAATGATGTCGAGTTGGCCCGTACTGCTGAAAATCTTGTTCGAATTGGTGACGTATACTTTGCGGAATCTGGAATTTGAGTTCGATTTCTGCCATCGGGCCATTCCTTCTCGATGAAGCTCATAACAATCAATATAGACCAAACAACAAAAGTATTGTGATGTGCTTGTGCAACAAAAAGCACGCCGTAGCGTGCTTTGAAAGTCAGTTAAATACTTATTTAAGAAATTTGCGGCTGACCAGAAACTGTTCTGTCGCTTCCAGTAAGCGCTGTGCATAGACTTCCTGCTTGGCAGTCAGCCAACCCAACACAAACCAGTCACTGGCTTCCAGCTCAGTCTGCTGGATATACAGGGCAGAGGAGGCCAATGTCTGATATTCATTTGCTGCCTGCTGTGCATCATTTAAAGCCTTGCTGTATTTTTGCAGGTTTTTGACATCATAAATCGTGGTCAAAATTGGGAAGCTGAATTTTAATTCCTGAATGCGAATTGCTAGCTGATCCAGACTCTCAAAATTGGTAATATCAGTCTGGTTCATCTGTTCATGCAAGACTTTGTATTGTTGCTGCAAGGTAGTTTGCGCTGCAGATTTCAATTCCAGCGGCTTAGCTTCATTTGTACTTAAGCTGAAGATCAGCAATTCCAGATAGTGATGCACATTCTGAGTAGACTTCACCAGATTGCTCAGCTTCTCTTTGGCATAGAGAATATCTTTAGTCAGGTTCTCTGCAGTCGTAGGATTTTGCAGGAAGCCAGCTAGGGTGTTTTGCATGTGCTGTAAATGTTGCAGATGTTCAAACTGATGTTTAAATGCGGCAAGCTGATGCGCCCATTCGTCTGAAACCTGAGTATGCCAATCTTTAAACAAAAGTAGGGTCAGATAGAGATGATTCAAGGCCTGTTGTGCCTGATCAATATGTTCCTGCTCTGCCAATTGCGCGGAGATTCCCGCGATATTGGGCAATAGATGCTGCATTTGCTGGGCCACCAGATGACACAGGTTTTTACCCGCACTATCTTTTTTGCTGATCTGGAATTCTTTGGCAAAAGTAGCGGGACTTACATTCTGATGAGTCGCTAACAAATTCCCAATTTCAGCCTTACTGCGTACATCCAGCCAAAGCTGATATTTTTTGACCCATTCAAAACTAAAGGCCAGCAAATCCTGAATTGAGCCATGCTTTAACTCGAATTCAACTTCATGCACTTCCTGTTCAGCATGAGGCGTGCGAATACAGCCGATATCCAGGCTGACTTCGATTGATGTGTTTTCATATTCAATCACGCGCAAGGTACGGGCAATATCGGTTTCAAACTGCAATTGCAGCTGGTCAAACTGATCACCTAAAGCACGATTAAGCAAGGTTTGCGCTTCAGCAGATTGGTTGTAAATACTCAGGTCCAGCTCAGGCGAATGTTCTAATTCACCGAGAGCATGATTATGCTCGAAACGTTCAATGTGGCTTTTGCCTGCCGCTTTTAACGTCTGAACCCAACGACTGCCTTCTAATCGTTGGCGTAGGGCAATTCCATGCTGGGCCAGTTGACGGTCTGCAGTATCATAGTATTTGGCTTGAAGCTGGATCTGTTGAGATTTCTTGGGATCAAGTGCCTTAAGCAGGGCAGTACGGCGGGCCGCGGGAATCTGGAACTTGAGTTCAACTTCAACCATGATAATCATCCTGTCTATTCAATTTATTGAAAAATATTAAAAATAAATCGAATTTTTATTCGCTTGCATGAAATTCCGATATGAAACGGAAATATTTTTAGACTTTTGAGCGGCTGATTGTAACGAAAAACCAATCTGATGTAAGACTTGACCGATTGAAAAAAATGGAAATGGAAAAATTAAGTTACTGATCTCATTCGCCGGTTTTTATTGAAAGCATGACAATTCAATATCTAAGCTAAATTCAGGAGCAGAATTGCATGAAAATAAAGGTACTTTTAATTGCCTAAATTATGCGCTAAGGTGAAGAAAAAAGATCAGGATGATGATAATGAATGCACAGGTGCAGCCGAGCAATGAGATTGCAGAACTGACTTCTCCACAAATGCCGATTCGTGACTATCATGAGTTTTACCGGTTTTATCTAACCGAGCATCGCCATATCATGAGCCGCCGTTTGCATGTCGCCGGCAGCAGTATCGGTATATATTTTTTTAGCAAAGCCCTTCGTCAGCGTAAAGCCAAATATCTGGCCTATGGACTACTCTCAGGTTATGCCTGTGCCTGGATTGGTCATTTCATTTTTGAAAAGAATAAACCGGCCAGCTTTAAACAGCCGCTTTACAGTTTTATTTCAGACTGGCGTATGTTTGCCGATGTATTACGTGGTAACCTGAGTCTGGTTGATCGTAAGCACGACAAAATTCCAAGTTAGGGCTTATGACGTTTTATCGGATTTATGCTTAAGTATTGCAATAAAAACGATAAAAACACTTGCAAGTGTAGAGTTATTATTCTATTAATTGTTTTATTGCTTATTCAGTATTTTATCAAAGGGTATAATTCACTGAATAAATCAGTTTTCCAAGCCTGGAGCGACCTTCTCCGGGCTTTTTTTATATTTTAAAAAATAGAAAGATGTACAGTGCATTATTTTTAATTTATCTGAATGATTTAGAAAATATTCACGAGATGAATGAAGCAAGTTTGAAAGATGAGATGGTCGGTTCTGCTTAGATGGGTCGATCCTTTCTAGCTTTAACACGTCTCCCCATAAACGGTTTACCCAAAGCTAGAAAGGATCTGGTAGATAAAACACAGCTTTTGCTTTTCTATTTATTTGTTGTGTTCGAACTTATTTAAATCCTTTAATACATGGAGACCTATCCCTGAAATTGGGTATTTTGAAGTTTTCTTTAAATTTTGTGATTAATGGTATTCAAGCAATTTTATACACAGGAATTGTAAAATCCGGACATAAAAAAATCGCTTTCAGAATTTTGCAACTTCTCCACTAAGTTATCTGCAAAATCCTAAAAGCGTTTGTCGGAGGGCGTAAGCATTAACACTTTATCATTATTGTTATAAAACCATTAAAACGTAAATTCTCGCAGCCGCCTATCACTGAAAATAGGGATATTGATCAATCACCTGTAT
Organism: Acinetobacter sp. YH16038; assembly: GCF_013417275.1. Classification (NCBI taxonomy): domain Bacteria; kingdom Pseudomonadati; phylum Pseudomonadota; class Gammaproteobacteria; order Moraxellales; family Moraxellaceae; genus Acinetobacter; species Acinetobacter sp. YH16038. Next base: position 55,378 of record NZ_VPEG01000002.1, read on the forward strand.
AAAAAGTACAAATAATAATCTAATACCTGAATCGGGTATTATTCAGTGTTTAGGATGGGGAAACTCGCCCATTTATGCCTATAATAGCGTATGTATTTTGAATGGCGGCAGTCATGCGCGGTTTGTATTTAATTACCAATGATGATCCTATTGAACTTCTCCTGGCAAAACTTGAAGGTGCAATGGCGACTTATGAAGTTGCGGTACTTCAGTATCGTCGTAAAAAAGTAGCGAAAGAAGATCAGGCTTACGAAATCGAATATATGAAACAAATGTGTGAACAGTATAAAGTTCCATTTGTAATTAATGACGATTTGGAAACTGCAGTAAAATATGGCGTAGGCGTGCATTTGGGTCAGGATGATGGTTCAATCCAGGAAGCTGTTGAGCGTTTGCCTAAAAATGTATTGATTGGCCGCAGTTGTAATAACTCACTTGAGCTTGCTGAACAAGCCATTGCTGATGGGGCTAATTATGTAGCCTTTGGCGCGATCTATGCGACTGATACCAAGCCAGAAGCAGGTAATATTGGTCTGGAAACCTTAAAACAAGCCAAAAGTAAATTAAATGTACCGATTTGCGCTATTGGCGGTTTGACGGTGGAAAACTCGAAAGAGGTCATCGAGGCTGGTGCAGATCTGTGTGCAGTCATTAGTGATGTATTGGGTCGCTCAATGTCGACTGTCGGTCAACGAGTGTATGACTGGTCGGAACTATTTGCTGAACAAGCTTAATTTTTATTTCTTATTGTATTTTTGAGTTGAGTGATTCTCATGAGTTTATCTCCAAAGCAAGAACAACTATTTAAACAAGCCAATAAACATATTCCGGGTGGTGTTAACTCACCTGTACGTGCTTTCAATGGCGTGGGTGGTACGCCTATCTTTATCGAGAAAGCACAAGGTGCTTATCTGTACGATGTCGATGGCAAGCGCTATGTGGACTATGTGGGTTCATGGGGCCCAATGATTCTGGGTCATGCGCATCCATCAATCATTAAAGCGGTGCAAGATGCAGCTGTTGATGGTTTAAGCTTTGGTGCACCAACCGTGCATGAAACCACTTTGGCAGATATCATTTGCGACATCATGCCATCCATTGAATTGGTACGTATGACGAATTCTGGTACTGAAGCGACCATGACTGCGATTCGTCTGGCACGTGGTTATACTGGTCGTGACAAGATCGTAAAATTTGAAGGTTGTTATCACGGTCACTCTGACTCGTTGCTGGTAAAAGCAGGTTCTGGCTTGTTAACTAAAGGCGAAGGTGAAGCGACTTCTGCGGGTGTACCTGCTGATTTTGCCAAACATACATTAACCCTTCCTTATAACGACATTGCGACTTTAAAAGAATGCTTTGCCAAGTTCGGTTCAGAAATTGCCGGTGTAATTGTAGAGCCAGTAGCAGGAAACATGAATCTGGTGAAACCGATTGAGGGTTTCCTGCAAGCGATACGTGATGTCTGTGATGAACATGGTTCAGTCTTCATCATTGATGAAGTGATGACAGGTTTCCGTGTCGGTCTAGGTGGTGCTCAGGCACATTATGGCGTAACTCCTGATTTAACGACTTTGGGTAAAATTATTGGTGCGGGGCTGCCAGTCGGTGCTTTTGGCGGTAAGCGTGAAGTGATGGAATGCATCGCGCCACTAGGTAACGTGTATCAGGCAGGTACTTTGTCCGGTAACCCGCTAGCAATGCGTGCCGGGATCGAGATGTTTAAACATCTGCGTGAGCCAGGTTTTTATGAAAAACTGACTGCTCAACTTGAAAAACTTCTTGCAGGTTTACAAGCAGCTGCGGATGAAGCCGGTATTCCATTCAAGACCCAGCAAGTGGGCGGTATGTTTGGCCTGTACTTCACGGATCAGGAAGATATCACCAGCTTTGATTCAATGCTGAAATGTGATGTAGATACCTTCAAAAAATTCTTCCATGGCATGTTAAGTCGTGGTGTGAACCTGGCTCCATCTGCATTTGAAGCCGGCTTTATTTCTGCTGCGCATAGTGATGAAGATATTGAATTTACGATTCAAGCGGCTAAAGAAACTTTTGCAGAAATGAAAGAGTAAATTTGCTTTTTTAGAATCCTCCCTAACCTTCTCTTGGGCTTCATTTTATAAGCAATGCTTTTAATATTCGCTCAGGAGAGGGTATTCATCGTTGTGAATAAAAATCACACCTCTCCCTAACCCTTTCCTAAAATGAGAGGGAAGCTTCAGTTAATTTGAGATCAAAATGCAAACCAAACATTATTTGACTTTAAGTGATGCAGAATTTTTATTAGATCAAGCCCATCAATATGCGATTCAGAATAACTTTAATGTCAGTATTGCTGTAGTTGATGAAACTGGTAATTTGCTTGCCATGAAGCGTATGGATGGTGCTTCACCTATGACCGCCAATTTATGTCTGGAAAAAGCACGTTGTTCTGCAATGAGTCGCCGACCATCTAAGCTGTTTGAAGATATTATTAAAGGCGGCCAGATGGGCTTTCTGACAATAGATACCTTCTCCGGTATGTTGGAAGGTGGTGAGCCGATTCTGTATCAAGGGCAGTTGGTGGGTGCGATGGGTGTATCTGGTGTGAAGTCATTTGAAGATGCGGAGATTGCACAGGTGGCGATTGAGAAGTTTTTAGCGCAGCAGAGCTAGACATTAGGCACTTGAGAATGGTGCTGACATTCTCAAGTCGAGTATAAAAATCACTATCGGATGAGATAGGGATGCTGCTGTTTAATCATTTCCTTATATTCTGTCGAATTATACAGATCTAAACAATGCATTAATATCGCAGGCATTGCGTTACTTTTATATACCTTAGTTTTAGTTTTCATGTATTGATTTATATATTTTTTTAAATTTTTATAGGCAGGTTCTTCATACGAGCCATGTTGGAAATATCCGCCCATCGCTAGAGCTGCCTCCGAACTAAGAGCTTGATCTTGAGTCATCGTCATACAATAACTAAATCCAAAATTTTTGATATTGAGCTCATCTGCATTTGATATGGATTTATTTAAGTCGTTTGCATAACATGCACTCATCACTAGAAAACTAAAAAATATGGCAATAATTTTCATTATCTTAAATTCCAAAACAGAATATCTGTGGTTTTTATGCTAGGTGTATTATGAATAAAGTAACAGCTATCTCCACAATCATTTCCATTCCATAAAGTGACATGTCCAGAAGCATCTCCCCAACCAGAGACTTTAAAAACAATAATTCCTTTTTTTCCTTTTAATTGTGATGATAAATCTTGGTTATTTTGAGGCTTGAAGGAGAGATCCGCATTTCCTAAATTTTGTTCAACAAAGGTGATCATTTCGCGAACCCTCAGTAAATAAGGTTTATGATCAGCTCCTCTGACTTTATAACCTCTCGTTGACTGTTTAATTGGCATTCCACCGTAGTTGAAGGATCTACTTAATCTTAAAGCACAGGCATTTGCATACCCGGTAGGATTTTCTTGATATAAAGCGATCGCCTGGCCTCCCACCATAGAATACACATCACTTGCTGGCATCTTTACGGGATAATATTTCCATAATTCGGAAAATAAAGGTCTTTTTGCTTGTATGGTTGAAGAACGCCCACCAGCCGTTGCAGTTATACTCACCATATTTAGTATTCCGTATCAATTATTATTGTTTTTCCTTGAAAAATATTTTTAAGTAGCCCCTTACCTTCAGCATCAATATCAAGTGAAATAGTAAAAGGGTTAAATGCGTTTATTTCGGAAGGTTCTGGTTTTATTTCGATAGTAATAATATCGCCTTGTGCATAACCGGAAGTTTCAATATGCAAATTTAAGTCATCAAAAAATCTGGACTTTTTTTCTAAAAGAATAAAATTGTCTCCATAGCTCCAATAAATATTATTGATAGTCTTTACTTTTTTTTCTTCAATATATTTATCAGCTATATAGGGTGTTGATTGATCACTTTTACTTGAGACCATACCATTATTCATGACAGCCAAATCAGAAATTTTCAGGAATTTTGAACCACAAGTTGACCTGTCTCCTACTGCAACAATACTTCTACCGAGCACAACCATAAAACCCCGATTAGAAGCAAGTGCTTTGGATAGGACATTACATTTAGGACAATAATGTACCATTCCATCCAAATGCACTGCTTTCCCAGCTACCAAAAAAGAAGGATCGCCAAGAGTAATGATTCCGCCATGATCAGTTTTACAACCAACTGTTATTAATGCTTTCATTGTTATTTTTTATTAATCTTTTATAAAATTAATAATAACATAACCATATAAAATCAAAGGTTTGGTTTAAAATTCATCTAATCAGTTTGCATATAACTACTATAATGGCTGAGTGTAGATATAAGTCCTTTTTACTTTGTTTAAATCTTATCCTGCTGACTTTTTAAGTATTGAGTACCTTTCAAACTCAGTTAGCATATACCTTCACCATAAATGCTGACTGTCTTAAGCCTAAAGAGAATTCTATGCTGTACCCAATGCCTAAAAAAATCCAACTCGCACCATCTCAAGCCAAATGGCAATTGGCATCAGCACAATCTGTTTTAGTTCTTGTAGGCTTACAAAATCTACGCATGATACAGGGCATTCAAGACAGTGTGCTTATGCACAACCTGATTCAAATCAGCAACAAAGCCAAAGCACTCGATATTCCCATTGTTGACCTGTACGGTGATGATCTGATTCAAGGTATGCAGCAACTCGGTGAATATGCCTCAACCCATCCACAGTTAATCTTTGCAGGCACAATCACCCCAATGTTGAAACAAATCCTGCCACATCTGCAAAGTGTGACAGAACAAATTTGCATAATTAATGATGCAATTTTGATGCCTAGTCAGGAACAGCATATCCAGTGGATTGAGAATATATCGGCACAAGCTTTGCATCATATGAACAGCTATAGTCTGACCCGATTGTGGAACTTAAGTGCGCCGTCAGAATATGTGTTGTCAATCAAAGGTATTATGTTAGCAGTAGCTGAACAGCTGGATATGGATGCGCTGGAAATTGATCCTTATGCTGACTTAAAACAGTATGGACTGGACTCGGTTGCGGTAGTGAGTCTGGTTGGCACATGGCGTGCGCATGGTGCTGAGCTGCGTTATGAAGATGTGCTGGAACACCCGTCATTACATGATCTAGCGAGCTTTGTAATGCAATCTGCACGTCGATAATCGGTAATTGGGTAATTTTCTTAAAATAATCGGAAATTTCATCGCCATTTACATAAATGCGCATTGTAATTATCACTCAAGCTTTCTATTATGGCCGCCTTGTTTTTCGCGATCAGCGTGGGATTGAACTTTGAGTAATTTTCTAACCGAACATCTGATACATCGTGATGAAGATTTTATGGTCATCCATAAACCTGCAGGCTTACTCACAGTGCCCGGTAAAACAGAAGATTTACAAGATTGCCTGATCAATCGCCTCATCAAATTAGAACCTAAAACTTTACTGATCCATCGTCTGGATCGAGACACTTCCGGTATCTTAGTATTTGCTTTAAGCCGAGAAGGGCAAAAATCCATTTCTCGCCAGTTCCAGGAACGCCAAACCGATAAAACCTATCAGGCCATCGTGGCTGGAACATTAGAAGGCAAGGGTACAGTTGATGTGCCTGTCATTTATGATCCAAGCTGTCCACCACTGCATATTGCTGAACCGAATCATAATAAGCCGGCAATTACAGAATGGCAGGCCATCGAACATTTTGAAATTCAGAGGCAAGCTGTGACTCGGGTGAAACTGACTCCGATTACCGGTCGTTCACATCAGCTCCGTGTACATATGCAATATCTCGGGCATCCGATTATTGGCGATACCTTGTATGCAACGCCAGAGCAGCAACAGCTTAGTCCGCGTCTATGCTTACATGCCGAGCGTTTAAGTTTTTATCATCCTAAAACACAACAGTTAGTTGAATTTAATTGTCCGGCTGAATTCTAGGAAATACTTGTTTAATCGACGTGAATTATGCTCACTTTTTAGTGGGCTTTATGTCAAAATACATTGCTTGAAGGTGTGAAATTTTGCTCAAATGACTTTTCGTGATTGAGCCTGATATTCATAATCTTGTACTTAAGATAAAGGTGGAAAAATTGCAGCAATTTGCTATTGGTCAACGTTGGTTATCAGATACTGAAACAGAACTCGGTTTAGGGGTTCTCATTGATGTTGATGAGCGATCGGTCAGCATTTTATTCCCAAAAAGCGATGAAACTCGCGTCTATGCTCGCAGTAACGCACCCTTATCTCGTATCGTATTTAATGCGAATGACGAACTGCAAGATCAGGAAGGTACGATCTGGACCGTTGAGTCAGTTGAAGACCGCAATGGTGTAGTGCGTTATCACGTGGTTCGTACTCTTGAAGATGGTACAGAAGAACGTAAAGCTTTAAATGAAACCCGTGTAGGTGCAACGATCCAGTTGTCTAAACCTTTAGATCGTTTACTGGCTAGCCAGATTGACTATAAAGAGTGGTATGACCTGCGTATTGAAGCCTTGCTGATGCAAGCCAATATGCAAACCAGTCCATTGCGTGGCTTGGTCGGTTCGCGTGTGGGTCTGATTCCACACCAGTTGTATATCGCGCATGAAGTCGGTCAGCGTTTCGCGCCACGTGTTTTACTGGCCGATGAAGTAGGCTTGGGTAAAACCATCGAAGCAGGTCTGATCATTCATCAGCAACTTAAAACTGGCCGTTCTGAACGTATTCTGATCTTGGTCCCGGATTCACTGCAATATCAGTGGATGATTGAGATGCGCCGTCGTTTCAATCTTGAATTCTCCCTATTTGATTTGGCTCGTACTGCATCGATCAAAGAGCATGATCCTGAACTAAATCCATTCCTGACCGAACAGCGCATTATTGCTTCTGTGGACTTGATGGTGGATCACGAAGATCTACGCGAACAGGCGATTGAAGCGGGCTTTGACCTGTTGGTTGTCGATGAAGCGCATCACCTGATGTGGTCTGAGGAAGAAGGCGGCAATGACCGTTATGATCTGATCGAAGAGCTGGCAGAGAAAACACCGGGCGTATTGTTATTGACTGCAACACCAGAACAGCTCGGTGTAGAATCTCACTTTGCACGTCTACGTTTACTTGATCCGCAACGTTTCAGTTCATTGGATCGTTTCCTAGATGAAGAAGAGCAATATCAGCATACCGCTAAAATCGCTGAAGTACTGATGTCAGACCTTCCACTGGAAGCTGAGCACTTCACTGCGATTGAAAGCCTGCTTGGTCATGCGATTGAAGATACCCCAGAGCAACGTTTCCGTGCCATTCATGAATTGCTAGACCGTCATGGTACGGGTCGTATCCTGTTTCGTAACACACGTGAAGCGATTCAGGGCTTCCCGGGTCGTGACTGTCAGCCAGCACCATTGCCAGCGCCAGAAAACTGGTCTAAAGATGGCAAACTACGTGAACAGATGTGGCCGGAAGAATCTCAACTTGATGGCTCGTGGATGGAAACCGATCCGCGTGTAATGTGGTTGATGGAAAAGCTGCGTACTGATCTGAAACACAAAAAAGTATTACTGATTGCCCGTAGTGGTCCAGTGGTTGAAGCACTGGAAAATGTATTACGTCTGCATGCAGGTATCCGTACTGCCATGTTCCATGAAGGCATGAGTCTTTTGGAACGTGACCAGGCAGCAGCTTATTTTGCTGAAGAATCTTATGGTGCACAGATTCTGTTATGTTCTGAAATCGGTTCAGAAGGCCGTAACTTTCAGTTTGCATCAGACTTGATCCTGTTTGACTTACCGGCCAATCCGGATGTTTTGGAACAGCGTATTGGTCGTCTGGATCGTATCGGTCAGGAAAACCGTATCCAGATTCATGTGCCTTATCTGGTGGGTACTGCGCAGGAGCGTATGTTCCGTTGGTATAACGAAGCGCTGAATATTTTCAGCAACATTTCTCCAACGGCGCAAACGCTGCAAGAAAACTTTATTGTTGCCCTGAAAGATTGCTTGCTGGCAGATAAAGGTCAGGAATTTGAAGATCTGCTGGAAGAAGTTAGCGTACAACGTGAAGCGCTTGAAGCCGAGTTGCAGGAAGGTCGTGACCGTCTGCTTGAGTACAATTCTTGCCGCCCCGTCGTGGCACAGGAAATTGTTAATGCGCTTGAAGACTATGATGACAATACCACCTTGCCAATGTTCATGAAGCGTTTTATGGCATCGACCAATATCGACTTTGATGAGCAAAGCAATGGTACGGTGATCATCAAGCCAACGGATCAGATGCAGGTACAAGGTTTGACCCTGGATGAAGAGGGTATGACAGCCACCTTCTATCGTGACCAGGCTCAGATCCGTGAAGATGCTCAATATCTAACTTTAGAGCATCCATTCACTGAAAGCGTGATGGAAATGATCAATACTCAGGGCTTTGGTAGTACCAACGTTGCGGTCTTAAAGTCTGCAGCATTGCCTCAAGGTTCTGTATTGATGGAAGTGTGGTTCAAGGTTGATGTGGTTGCACCAAAAGCACTGAACTTACCGTCAAGCTTGCCACAGCAGCTGATCCGTGTATTGCTGAGTGAAAAAGGTCAGGATCTGTCTCAGAAGATTGCGCCTGAAATCCTGAAACCATATCTACATCATTTAGATGGCAATAGCTGCCGTCAGGTGGTGAAAGCACGCCGTGAAGTGATTGAAGCGCGTTATCAACAGGCATTGGAATTAGCTCGTTCAGCATTGCCAAACTTCAGGCAGCAGGCTAAAGAAGTGTATGGCAATAAATGGCAGTATGAAATTGACCGTCTGACTTACCTGAAACAGTTCAACCCAAGTATCCGTGAAGATGAAATCGCACGTTTACAGAAGCTGCAAAAAGAAGGCTTGAGTTTGTTAGAAGGTTTATCTGTAACACCTGAAGCGATTCAAGTAATGGTCGTGGTTAAGCCATAAGATCTAATGAATTATGAAAGCAGCTTTCGGGCTGCTTTTTTATGGCTGGAATTAAAGTCATGATTGAGCTTTTGGTCGGGCTGTGCTAGCTGATATTTTCTGTATTGTTTAAAATCAGCACCTCTAAGAATAAGAAATAAAATATCATGTCCAAAGCATTGATCACTATTGGCGCGAAAACCAGCCATGGCGGTATGGTCACTGAATGTGAAAACTCTTTTTTAATTAATGGCATGGCGGTGCATCTGAATGGCATGAAGCATTACTGTCCCAAGTGCCAAACTACCGTGACAGCTATTGCTAGTGATTTATCTACAATAGTCAAAGGCAGGGCTGTAATCATTGCTGGAGATAAAGCCAGTTGTGGAGCCACTTTTTTGCCGATGCAAAACCTGACTATTTCCAAAAAATAATCATCTATATCCAGACATGAGTTCATAGTGACTTAAAGGTCATAGATTGATGAATTTGGTTCTGTAGAATTTTGCATTTCAATATTAAGCTTCTTTCAGACTTTATAAAGAAATGATCAAAGAAAATAATGAAACAGGTTTTGCATTTTACTCATGCCAATGGCATTCCATCGGCAAGCTATCGCAAGTTTTTAAATTATTTTCAGGATGAATATCAGGTCAAGGCAATTCCGCTGATCGGGATGAATCCAGCCTATCCAATTACCAAAGACTGGCGTTATCTAGTAAATGAAGTGATACAGGATATCCAGCAGCAATCTCCGGATCAAAAGGTGATTGGGCTGGGACATTCATTTGGTGGTTTGATAACTTTAATGGCAGCCTATCAACGTCCGGATTTATTTTCCAAACTGGTGATCATGGATCCACCTTTCGTGATTGGTAAAAACAGTGCACTGTTTGAAGTCGTGAAAAAGCTCAACTTAAAAAGTATTGACCGTTTCACTCCGGCAGGTATTACCCTAAAACGTAAAGATTACTGGCCATCTAAACAGGACGCCGTTGAAGCGCTGAGATCGAATCGTCTGTTTAAGCATTTTGATGAGCAATGTTTTCAGGATTATATCGAAAGCGGGATTGTGCCTGATCAAGAGCGTGGAGGGGTAACTTTAGCCATTCCCAAACAGATTGAGGCAGAAATTTTCCGGACTGTACCGGCTTGGTGGTGGCGTACACCAAGAAAACCACCCCAGATTCCGATACATTTAATCACAGCAGAGCGCAGCCAGTTTTATCAGCAAGGTTTACCACAAGGCATGCATAAGGTTTACCAAATTCATTATTCGGTGGTGCAGGGCGGACATATGTTTCCACTAGAGCATCCGGAAATGACGGCAAACCATGTTAAAGCCAGATTGAATAAGCTTTAATCTTGGTAATAAAAAAGACTCACTAAGAGTCTTTTTTTTCAGCTGGCTTAACGGATCTGAGATTGATCCAGATGACGGGCACCTTCCAGAATCATGCGAATCATGATCATGGTCTGTTCCGCAATTTCCTTACGGTCTTCAGGTGCCATATCGATCACATTGGCACCCATATTAAATACCAGTTGGGTAATCGCTCTGGCCGCAATTTCGGGATGAAATAATTTTTTATTATTTAGTCGTTCCAGACGGATCAGGTCTTCCTGAAGCTCCTGCTGGAAATAATTAAGTTGGCGTTCGACTGCCTGTTTATAAGATTTTGAACCAGTATAGCCTTCACGTAACAACAGGCTTAAATTGCCTTCATCAGCATCCAGCTGAGCAATAAAGACTTCAACAGAGCTACGAATAATACTGTTCTGTTTCGATGCTTTTAGACGAGATTCATTGAGAATCTGACGCAGCACAATCCCGGCACGATCAATCAGCTCAATCGCCAGTTCATCGATATCTTTAAAATGACGATAAAAACTGTTCGGAGCAATTCCAGCCTCACGAGCAACTTCACGCAAGCTTAAAGATGAAATACTTTTTTGTGGTCCGATCAGGTTTAAAGCAGCCTGGAACAGTTCTTCCTTGGTAATGGTCGCTTTACGGCCCACACTACGGACAATAATGGGCTCATCAATGCTTTTCGATGGTAAAGACGCGTCACTGCTTATTTTCATTGAAGGCTCATTCATGAGGTGATTAGTAAAAGGCATTAACACATTATAACGAAGGCAGTCCAGCTTGTGAAATGATTAGAAACAATACAAATGTATATACAAATATATATACAAGTGTATAATAATTAAAAATCCAAGGTGATGTCTAAAACGATGCCTGTACTCGAAAAGCTTAAAACGCCATTAAATACGCTGAAAGAGAGTGTGATTGATCCATATGCGATTAATTTCTGGATGCAGAAATTAAATCCTTTATGGTCAATGAATCAGCCCTTAGGCAAGATTGTGCGCAAAGAACATGCTGCGCAGGATATGCTGAGCCTGACGATTCGTGTCAATCATTTATTCCAGTTCGGTCAGGCGGGCCAGCATCATCCTGTATTTGTGGTGGTGAACGGCATTCGTTATGAACGTAGCTATAGTCTGACCCGTATTGATCAGCAGCATATTTTATTGACGGTTAAAAAAGTGAATGCGGGTAAAGTTACTACCTGGTTTGCTGAACAGGCTGAAGTCGGCGATATCATTGAATTCGGTCAGCCTTTCGGTGACATGACTTTGCCAGAACAGGACAGCCCATTGCTTTTGCTTGCTGCGGGTAGTGGTATCACCCCAATGCTGAGTATGCTGGAAGCTTTAAAAGATAAAGCTGAACTGGTTGCACCAGTAACTTTATGGTACTGGGTTAAGAAAAACCAGGATGCTGCTTTCATTGCGCGTTTTGAAGAGCTGGCACAAAAGTTTTCAAACTTTTCTTATCAGGTATTTGCAACTCAGGAACAACCGGCTGCGCCACGTTTTGATGAATCTTATTTAGATCAATTACAGGCATTGGAACAAAGCACGGTCTATGCATGTGGACCATCAGGTTTTGTTGCGACTGCGGAACGACTGTTTGCTTCAGCAAAACTGTTCAAAAGTGAAGCTTTCAGCATGAGTCTGAGTGATGAAGCTGATACCGGTTTTGTTCATGTAACCCTGACTCAATCAAAAAAAATCGTCACGATTCCAAAAGGCCAGTCGATTCTGGTGAGTCTGGAACAGCAGAATATCCGACCGACCCATGGCTGTCGTATGGGCATCTGTAATAAATGTGCCTGTAATAAAGCGGAAGGTTCAACTAAGAATCTGGTCAATGGCGCACAAAATACCGAGCCGGGTAATCTTTTAAAAATTTGTGTTAACTCAGCGCAGACTGACCTTGTCATCGACTTATAAGCGAGTTTTATCCTATGAATATGCCAGTAAAATTACAGTATTTTAAAAATCCTAAAAACCGTGAACTGACCCAGTCTGAGCTAGATGAACTTGCACGTGAGCTTGATGCCATCAAACAGGAAGTGCTGGATGATTTAGGTGAAAAAGATGCCAAATATATCCGTCGCGTATATTCGAGCATCCGTTATTCATCGATTGCAGGTCGTGCCTTATTATTTGCAGGATGGTTCCCGCCAGCATGGTTGTTGGGTACAGGCTTATTAGGCTTTGCCAAAATCATGGAAAATATGGAACTGGGTCATAATGTCATGCACGGTCAATATGACTGGATGAATGATCCGAAGCTCAATGGCCAAACCTACGAGTGGGATATTGTCGGAACTTCAGACAACTGGCGTCAAACCCATAACTTCAAGCATCATACTTATACTAACATTAAAGGCATGGATGATGATATTGGTTATGGCTTGTTGCGTTTGTTCCCTGAGCAACGCTGGAAACCAGGTTATTTATTACAGCCAATTTACAGTATTCCATTTTGCTTGTTATTCCAGTGGGGCGTAGCCATTCAAAACCTTGAATTGGGTAAATACTTCAAAGGCCGTAAAACCAAAGAACAAACTCTTGAAGAATGGAAGCCAATGCAGCGTAAAATTGGCAAGCAATTATTCAAAGATTATGTATTCTTCCCGTTGATTGCAGGTCCTGCAGCATTACCGGTATTGACAGGTAACCTGGTGGCAAATGGCCTTCGTAATATCTGGACTTTTAGTATTATTTTCTGTGGTCACTTTACCAAAGATGTAGAAGTGTTTCCGAAAGCTGTGATGGAAAATGAAAGTCGTGGTCACTGGTATATGCGCCAGATTCGTGGTTCTTCAAACTTAACCGGTTCTGAAGCGTTTCATATTTTGACTGGACATTTAAGCCATCAGATTGAACATCACTTATATCCAGATGTGCCTGCACGCCGTTACCGTCAAATGGCGCCAAAAGTAGAAGCAGTATGTAAAAAATATGGTCTGAACTATAACAATGCCAGTCTGGTAAAACAGTATGGCAGCGTAATTAAACGTATTGTGAAATATGCTTTTCCGTTTAAGAAGTAAGATGGATTTCAATAAAAAACCGCTATTCATAGCGGTTTTTTATTATTCTCAGTTTAATTAATTATTTTAAGCTCAGACTCGGGTAAATTCATTTCAAGTAGTGGAAGTACTTTATCTCGTCCTTCCAGATAAGCATACTGTGCAAGGCATAACATTGCCTTATCTTCTTCGCTATTTCCATAAGCATAAATTTCAGCATAATCTTCTAAATTATATTTTTCCAAGATTCTACTTTTCTTCTGATCCTTACTACAATCAGGTGTGTTGTATAAACCTGTCATTTTGCCTGTCAGAATTTCTACTTCACTACAAATCAGGTCAATGCCTAAATAAGTACAAACCGGTTTTAAATATAAATCCAGTGAAGCAGAAACGAGAACGACTTGATGCCCGAGTTGCTGATGTTGTCTAAGTTGCTTTAATAGCTTGGGATTTAATCTTAAAACAAGCTGCTGTGCATATTCTTCGGCAAGCTGCTGAATTTCATGCGCATGACTATTTTTGAACATGGTGTAATACAGCTTTGGGCGCATTGCATGAGCAGGATAGAGCTTAAGATAGTAAGCCTGAATCCAAGGCAGAATACGAATGCCACGTTTTAAAATCTGCCTTTTCTTTAAAGCATAGAAAATGAACCCTGTAAAACTGTCATAAGGATACAGGGTTCCATCAAAATCAAATAAGGCTAAAGTTTTATGTTTTTGATGCGGCGCATGCATGTTTGATAACGACCATCGACACGGCTGGCAAACCAGTTAGTATTATACTCACGACTCAATTTTGGGCCTGAGATCACGACTTCTGGCATCATTGCATAAATTGGCTCTTTACCGGTTTTTTCTTGATAAAGTTTACTGATGCCACGATAAGTCATAGTATCTTCAAAATCTTTAACTTTTTCTTTTTTTAAATCCGCCCGAATCTGACGTTCAGTAATAATAAAATTATTTTTTGCAAAAACGCTGATGAGCTCTCGTTCAGATTGACTCTTTTGTGAGCGAATCGCGCCATCTTTAGTATATAGTAGTAAATCGCCATCCAGGCTCAATTCGGCATCGGTTAAGCTATTTAACATGCTCTGGAATGCTGCATTACGGCTGGAATACATCCCAGAGTTATAATCAGCAAAACGATAAATCGGTTTTTCATAATCCGCAGGGTACATCATCAATCGATGAATCCCATAATACAGTCCACCATACTGGCTATACAGGTCACTACGCAAATCAGCAATACTGCCCCCTTGACGTTTATATTCCTTGGCATAGCTGATATGAACCTGCATGGAACCCAAAGTTGTAATCGGATTCATTTTTTCGCCAATATTTTGTCCAAATAGTTTGGCTGCACCTGTCAGTGCACTTACATGATAATGCTTGGCCATGTAATCAAAGATTTCACGATAAAGTTCATCTAATTGACGTTCGGTTTTGACCCGGCGCATCTGGCTTAGATAATTGTCTTCTGGGCTTGGCTGGTTTTTCAGTACATCCTGGAAATATCCTGCAACTGTTCCACCGATACTTTCACCAAGTTTATCTTTAAATTTTTCTTCCAGACGTTCCTGAACTTCTTTAACTGCTTTTTCACCAAGACCAGGAACTACCGGGTCTGCGTTAAAGTTAGATTCCTGATCGACAACTGCCACGATTGAACAGATATTCTCTTTGGTTTGTGGAATACCGAGCTGATCAGTGATGTCATAAATATCTTGTGCCCAGGATTCACGCTGGCTGACACGACCTGGAATGGCTTTGCGAATATGTTCAACTTCAAGAGTCGGTTCATCATTTGACCACCATGAACCATTGCCACACCCTACAAGGCTAATAGATAAAGCAAGTATGGATACGGACTTAAGAGAAAAAGCTTGAGCAAAATATTTGTTCATGGTGTCGTAAATAAATTGAAAAGATGAGTGAACAAGGCAGATGCAGTATACTATGCCCATCAGAAAAGTGATGAATTTATATGTATATTGGTCCCTATCAACTGTCAAATAATTTGATTGTCGCTCCCATGGCAGGTGTCACCGATCGTCCATTTAGAACCTTATGCAAGTACTTCGGTGCAGGTCATGCGGTCAGTGAAATGATGACTTCTGACAAGACCTTGCGCATGAGCAAAAAGAGCTTATATCGGGCAAATTTTGATGGTGAGCTGGCACCAATCTCAGCGCAGATTGCTGGTTCTGATCCACATGACTTAGCTGAGGCAGCACGCTATCAGGTTGCAAATGGGGCACAAATTGTTGATATCAATATGGGATGCCCAGCAAAGAAAGTCTGTAATAAGCTAGCCGGTTCTGCCTTGTTAAAGGATGAAGATCTGGTTGCACGTATTTTAGATGCAGTTGTTGCTGCAGTTGATGTTCCTGTTACTTTAAAAACCCGTTTGGGCTATCTCAACGGTCATGAAAATATTCTGCGAGTTGCAAAACGTGCTGAAGACGCGGGGATTGCAGCGCTGGCATTACATGGCCGTACTCGTGAAGACATGTACCTCAATACGGCACGTTACTCCTTAATCAAGGAAGTGAAAGGGATGTTGAATATTCCCGTGATTGCGAACGGAGATATTGATAGTCCTGAGAAAGCCAAATATGTACTGGACTATACAGGTGCGGATGCCATTATGATTGGTCGTGCTGCACAAGGCCGTCCCTGGATTTTTCGTGAAATTGCACATTATTTAGAAACTGGAGAGCATCTTGCTGCGCCAAGTATTGTTGAAGTGAAAGATGTGTTATTAGGACATCTATCTGAGCTTTATGAATTTTATGGTGAATATTCAGGTTGCCGTATTTCGCGTAAGCATATTGCCTGGTATACCAAAGGACTACGTTCGAGTAATGAATTCCGTCAAAATATGTATCAAGTAGAAAACACCGTCGATCAATATAAAGTGGTGGAAAACTATTTTAATGGATTACTGGAACATGGACATATCATGAGCGATGTACAAGTGGATCAGGTAAATCTGTTAGAAACCAAATAAAAAGAGAGATTTCCTAGTTCTTCTAAAAGGTACTGTAGTAAATACAGTACCTTTTTTATCTTATAGCTAAAATTTTATATGCTTCCGTTACATTAAAGACTGTAGTGAACATAGCCGCATATTAAGTTCACTGAAACTGGACAGGATATGGACATTGTTTACGTGAAATTGCTCTAAGCTGAATTTCTAGCATGGCAAGATGTTTATTCAATCTTGTTCATTCTCATGATCAAGGGAGATCTATAATGACAAATACCAATCGTCCATTTACAGACTTTGGCAATAAAACCTCGACTGAATTACCAGAGGAACGTAGTGACGCATTAAATCAAGATGCAACAGATGCCAGTGCTCGACCAGATTTGAATTCACCTCAAAAAGATAATCCTCGTGTGCCAGATATGAATGAAGGTAAGGATAATGTACTTGCTACCAGTGCAGGTACTTTAGGCGGGGCAGCAGTTGGAGCGACTGCCGGTCTGGTAGGTGGTCCTCCAGGGGCAGTAGTAGGCGGTATCATTGGCGGTGTTGTAGGCGGTATTGCAGGGAATGATATTACTTCACCTGATCATCCGAAACAGACGGATAACTACGAGCATCCAGAAAATCATCCAGAGGCAGATAATTATCAGCATCCGGACACGATTAAGCAGGAAGATGATTACTGGAGAACTGAGCATACCAACCGTCCGTATTATACGGAATCACGCACTACTTACAGCGATCTAGACTATGATCGTGACTATCGTGGTGCTTATCGGGTGGGTTATGAAAACCGTCCGCTATATGACCGTCAAACTGACTTCGAACATGCCGAACCTGAATTACGAACCAAATGGGAACAGGTAAAAGGTGAATCTCGTTTGAATTGGGAAGAAGCAAAATTTGCGATCAAAGATGCTTGGCATCGTATGACTCGTTAAAAGAACGATATAAAAAAACCTCTCTTTGGAGAGGTTTTTTTATGTTCTAAAATTAAATTTTGCTTTATTTTTGTTTCATTTCCAGCACTAACTGATTAATTAAATCAGAAGCTTCCATCTCACGAATTTGCGCTACATTTGAACCTGCCCAAAACGCGCCATAACCCTGATCACCATGTTTGGACGCTGCTGCATGTAACTGCTTGGCCAGATCATAAGTATATGGATAGGCAGGTACATCCAGACGATCAGGAGTGTCGATGTCTATATGCCAATGATTGATGATGCCACGCGCTGGACGGCCGGAAATGCTGGCACTAACTTGAGTCAGCGGCTTAGACAGTATCGCTTTACGATAGGTGTCATTGGCATTGGAAGATTTGCACTGAACAAATGCCGTGCCCAATTGTACTGCTTCAGCGCCAAAGTCCATCATCTGACGGGCTTGTTCACCATTCATGATTCCGCCTGCAGCAACCACCGGCAGTGAAAAATGCTGTTTTATTAACTTGACCAGATTGGAGGTTTTGACTGAGGCATCAAATTTGGTACTAAAGATACCCCGGTGACCTCCAGCCTCAATGCCTTGAGCAATGATGATATCAATCCCTGCTGCTTGAATGGCTTTGGCCTCAGCAAAATTGGTTGCAGATACCATCGTCAGAATACCGGCATCTTTTAGAGCCTGAATCTGGTGCGGAAGAGGAATACCAAAATGAAAGCTGACCGCACATGGTCTGGTTTCAAGAACCAGATTCAAGAAATCATCATTGTCTTTAAAACTTGGGTAAATACAGTTCAATTGAGTGGGTGGATTAATTCCGTATTCAGCAAATTTATCTTTAAACTGGTCAATCCAGGCTTGGGCTACGTTTTCATCAAGAGGCTGACTGTCATGACAGAAAAAGTTAACCTGAAACGGACAATCTGTAAGTTCCTGAGTTTTTAAAATCTGCTGGCGCGCAGACTCTACGCTGCTGGCTCCCAAGCCCAGCGAACCCAGACCACCCTGATTTGAAACTTCCGCTGCCAGTTCAGGTGTCGAAACGCCTGCCATAGGGGCTAAAAAAATAGGATGTTTTATTCCAAGTTTTTCTAATAAAGACATAGATTTGCTCCCTGTTACTCTATCTACTTTGCCTATAGCCGCAGAATTAAGCAAATCATATTGGTTATTTTATTTTGAAATAATGCTGTATGGATAACGGTTCAATTACATTTCTTACGACATGAGATGTCGCCACAAAGACTAGAAACCTATAGTGTATAACGGGGAAAATTTATAATAGGTTTTTAGCCAACAACTTGCTGAAATCATGTCTGATCGTATCCGAGAAAAACTACAAATTTTAGCTGATGCTGCCAAATATGATGTGTCCTGTTCATCGAGTGGCAGTAACCGTAAAAATAAAGACAAAGGCTTGGGCAATACCGGAAATGGAATCTGTCATAGCTATACCGAAGATGGTCGCTGTGTCTCATTACTGAAAATACTGTTTTCAAATGTCTGCATTTTTGACTGTGCCTATTGTGTCTCTCGTCGTTCCAATGACGTAAAACGTGCTGCATTTACCGTGCAGGAAGTGGTCGATCTGACCATGAATTTTTATCGCCGTAATTATATTGAAGGGCTGTTTTTAAGTTCGGGAATTTTTAAATCAGCAGATTACACCATGGAGCGGATGTTGCAGGTGGTGAAAAAGCTGCGTCTTGAAGAAAATTTTAATGGTTATATTCATCTCAAAACCATTCCCGGAGCATCGCAGGAGATCATTACTGAAGCGGGTTTATATGTCGACCGGATGAGTATCAACCTGGAAATGCCAACCGAAGCAGGCTTGCAAAAGTTTGCTCCAGAGAAAACCCATACAGAAGTGCAAAAAGATCTGGGAATTGTACGGGATCGCTTAATCCAGTTGAAAGATGAACGTAAGATCATCAAATCCGTTCCCAAATTTGTTCCCGCAGGACAGACCACGCAAATGGTGGTCGGTGCGCATAGTGAAACGGATAAAGATATTATTTTGATGGCTGATCGGCACTACAAGGAATTTAAGCTGAAACGCGTGTATTTTTCTGGCTATATTCCGATTAATCCCGAAGAAAAAGCCTTACCTGCAATCGGCTCAGCGCCGCCCTTATTAAGAGAAAATCGTCTATATCAGTCTGACTGGCTGATGCGTTTTTATGGTTTTGAAGCAGATGAAATTGTGGATGACCAGCATCCAAATCTGGATCTGGATATTGATCCAAAACTGAGCTGGGCTTTACGCCATCCGGAGGCCTTCCCGGTTGATATTAACCGAGCCGACTACAAGATAATATTACGCGTGCCTGGCATTGGAGTACGTTCTGCCAAAAAGATTGTACAGGCACGCCGTTTTGGTCAGATTCATATCGATCAACTAAAACGGATGGGCGTGGCGTATAACCGGGCGCAGCATTTTATTCGCTGTGCAGATACACCGAAATTTAAAAAGGAGCAGCAATCCCAGCAGATTCGCCAGCAGATTTTACAAGCGGGTCAGTCCAAATATCAGCAGCAACTGTCACCTCAACTGGGATTTGGTTTCTGATGGCACACTACTGTTTTGATGGCACCATGACCGGTTTATTAAGCTGTGTATTTCGGGCTTTTGAATTTAAAGAGTTTGATGTCAAAGTGACGGCTAATCCGCAGGCCCAAAATGGCCTATTCGATGATTTTATTCATGTGGCCTCGAATGAAAGTCATGGGCAGCGGGTCTGGCAAGGCTTAAAACAGAAAATATCATCCAGTAGTTTAAAAGCCTTTTATTATGCTTTTCTTTCTGAAAAAGAACAGGCATTTCAGAACCTGTTCGATTTTGCGGTCTATGTATTCCAAAATCAGCGGCCGGTTGATAAAGATTATGGCCATCATGCAGTCATCGGAATGTCACAATGGATGAAACAGGTCGGGCGTGAAAAGCATCGTATGGAAGCTTTTGTCCGCTTCAAAAAGGCCAAAGATGGATTGTTTCTCAGTCTGGTCAAACCGGATTTTAATGTACTGCCGATTATTTCCCGACATTTTAAGGAACGTTACCAAGACCAGCGTTGGCTAATTTATGATGAGCAGCGCCAGTACGGCATCTATTACGATTTAAATGATGTGCACCAGATAGAGATGAATGCAGAAATAGTTGATCCACAAATCCGGATTGGACATAGTCAGTCTTTTAGCATTGAACTGGATGATGAAGAAGTACTCTATGATCAGCTTTGGAAAGATTATTTTAAAAGCGTGAATATTCAGGCACGACAAAATATGAAGCTGCATATCCAGTATGTACCTAAACGCTACTGGCGTTATATGAATGAGAAAGTACTTTAAATAAAATCTTCGCCCAAGTTTAAGGCATAATGACAGCTAATATTTAGATCGAGTGTATAGATATGAAGGTATGGCTGGCATCATTAGCTATGGTAACTGGATTGGCTGCATGTTCAGCAGAGCAACAGAAAATAGCAGTAGATCCGGGTAAATATCAGGTTAAAAGTGCACAGGAATTACAGCAACGTTTTGATGATCTAAACAGTAAGTTGGCACAGGACTTTCAGCAATTTAAAAAAGTAGAAAGCATTGCCTTTTCTCATCAGTTGCCTTTGGATGTGAATAACCTGCAAACCTTGAATCAGCATCCTGTCAGCCGGACTGCTCTAAAATCCAGTAAAGTAGCCTATTGTGACATGATGAATGGCTATTTTGCCGAGATGTATCGCTTGGGACATTATAATCTGAATCTGGTCGACAAGATCCAGTTACCTAAAGCCGAGAATGAAGACCTGAAATCCAATTTTGCATCTAGCGATCAGTTCTATACTTTTATTCTGGATCGTTATACGACTTATCGCCAAGTGCAACAGACCATGAATTATGGCTGTAACTTAAAAGCTGCATTGTAAGTATTAAGCTATAAAAAAGCCCATCGCAAAGATGGGCTTTTTTATTTAGCAGCCAGTCAGTTTTTCTGGTTGAGGTTTCTCACCGGGGAAGAAAATTGGACGAAGTTTTACCCCAAGCCCATTTCCAAGGAATGCGAAGACCAGCCATAACCAGCCATGTACACTGCCAGAAGCAATACCACTAAAATAGGCACCAATATTACAGCCATAAGCCAGACGAGCGCCGTAGCCAAGCATCAAACCGCCAATAACCGCAGCAACCAATGAACGTTTTGGAATATTGAAGTTCGGAGCAAATTTACCTGCCAGACTGGCAGCCAATAATGCACCAAGCATGATGCCAAAGTTCATCATAGACGTAATATCGAACCAGAGCGATTCAGATAAGGCTTTGGCATTGGCTGGTTGCTGCCAATACGCCCAAGAGGCTACATCAATTCCAACAAAACTTGCAGATTTCGCGGCCCAGACAGCAAGGGCAGAAGTAACCCCCCATGGACGACCAGCCAGCGCCAAAGTAGCAAAGTTAAGCAGGGTTAAAATGATTCCGCCCCAGATTAATGGCCATGGACCACGCAAAAAACGGTTCCAGCCTTGATGTTGGCTTTGAGCTTCAATTTCCAGACTGCCATGACGTTTCTTTTCAAAAAATACAGTTGCAGCAGCAATAACTGAAAAAATGATAAAGCTCAAAACAAGTGCAGGAATGACACCAAAACTTTCTACAATGGAGATGGGTGCGAAATGAGGCAGGTTAAACCACCAGTCAATATGCGAAGTCGCAATCAGTGAGCCGGCACAGAAGAAAAACAGGGTTACCAGCATACGGGCACTACCACCACCCACAGTATAAAGTGTACCTGATGCACAGCCGCCACCGAGCTGCATGCCAATCCCGAAAATAAATGCACCGATTACCACAGAAAGTGAAACCGGACTGACAAAGCCTTGAACAGGATTACCGAACAGTTCACCTGCGCCTAAAGCAGGGAAAAATAGCAATACAGCAAGACTCAGCATGATCATTTGTGCACGTAAGCCACGACCACGACGTTCTTTAATAAAGACACGCCAGCTGGAGGTAAAACCAAACGAGGCATGATACAAGGTCATACCCAGTGCACCACCCACCAGAAATAATAGAGCCTGGTTCAGACCTACGATGTGATAGGCACCGACAGTTCCTAATACAAGTAAAATAAAAGCCACCCAGACCGAGAGATTCGATCGCTGGGAAGACGCAGCAATAACAGACATGGGAGATCAAGTTTTAAAAAATAAAGTCGCGTATATTACGCAATTTCTCACTAAAATGGGCTGATCTAGAATTTCTAAGAGCCAATTAAACATCCTGATAACTGATAACAATTATGACTTTAAATGATATAAGGTCGTGATTATTTCAGAAGATATCATTTTAATTAGAACAATCACCCGTCTAATAGTGAAACGTATAAAAAGTTTAAAAGCCTGCAAAGCAGGCTTTTAAAGATTGAAAGCTTTAAAAATTAATTTTCAGCTTTCTCACGTACTTTGCCTGCGCCTTCTTCAATAGCACCCGCAGTTGCAGCAGTCGCGTTTTTAGCGGCTTCAGCAGTGGCATCTGCTGCTCGAGAAGTCGCAGCTGCAGCTTCATCAGCGGCACGGGAAGCGTTCGCTGCCGCATTATCCATGGCTTGGTCAGTTTCCTGAGACGCCTCATGAGTGGCATCTTCCATATCATGGCCGGCTTGAGTAGCAGCATTTTCTAAATGCTCACCTGTAGTCGCGCCAGTTTCAGGCTGTTTCTCTTTATTACAACCCACCAGTGTTACGGTAGCAACTAAACCCAAAGCAACAAGTAATTTATTCATCGTGTCATATCCTTTGTAGTTGTAAGGTCGAAAACAGTCTAGCGAGTATTTATTTGAATTTATGCTAATAATTAGATCAGAATTTGTTCACTAAATGTAATTTTTATAAAGGCTTATACAATTTTCGCCAAATATAAATCGTCTGATTATTTGAATGTATTTTCTTTCAACCCTTATATGGATTGCTTCTCACTGCTTATAAAGAATAAGTTTAGCCGTTTTAATATGAGTTTTAGATGTAACAAAACACAACTATTTCATCATCAATTTTTATCAGGCTAAAAGTAGAAGCCATAAAAAAAGCCCGCATAAAGCGAGCTTCTTTAAAATTTGAAAACTTATAGACCAGCAGATGCTTTAAGTGCTTCGACTTTGTCAGTTTTTTCCCAAGTAAATGCAGTGTCTGAACCTTCACGACCAAAGTGACCATAAGCCGCAGTCTGTTTATACATTGGCTGGATCAGGTTCAACATACGGGTAATACCGTATGGACGCAGGTCAAAATGCTCACGAACCAATTGAACGATCAATTCATCAGACACTTTGCCTGTATTGAAAGTATTGATTGAAATTGAAGTTGGTTCAGCAACACCAATCGCATAAGACACCTGAATTTCACATTTGTCTGCAAGACCCGCAGCGACAATGTTTTTCGCAACATAACGGCCTGCATAAGCAGCAGAACGGTCAACTTTTGATGGATCTTTACCAGAGAATGCACCACCACCGTGACGTGCCATACCGCCGTAAGTATCTACAATGATTTTACGACCAGTCAGACCACAGTCACCTACAGGGCCACCGATCACAAACATCCCGGTCGGGTTGATGTGGAATTTGGTATCTGCATGGAACATGTCGGCAGGAATGATTTTCTTCACAATTTCTTCAATCACAGCTTCTTTTAAATGAGCTTGTGAAATTTCAGGATCGTGTTGAGTCGAAAGCACAACAGCATCTAGGCGAACAGGCACGCCATTTTCATAAGCGAAAGTCACCTGGCTTTTTGCATCTGGACGTAACCAAGGCAATGTACCGTTACGGCGTAATTCAGCCTGTTTTTCCATTAAGCGGTGCGCATAAGAAATTGGCGCAGGCATGAGTACATCAGTTTCACGGCTGGCATAACCAAACATCAACCCTTGGTCGCCGGCACCTTGATCTTCAGGTTTCTGACGGTCTACACCTTGAGCAATTTCAGGAGACTGTTTACCGATCATGTTGATGATCGCACAGGTCGAACCATCAAAGCCAAGGTCAGAATGATGATAACCAATACTGTTAACGGTATGGCGGACAACCGCTTCAAAATCGATGTTCGCAGTTGTTGTGATTTCACCGGCAAGTACAACCGCACCTGTTTTTACAAGCGTTTCACAAGCAACCCGTGCGTATGGGTCTTCTTTTAAGATTGCATCCAAGATAGCATCACTGATTTGGTCAGCCATTTTATCTGGATGGCCTTCGCTTACAGATTCCGAAGTAAATACAGCGTACTCGCGCATAGTCCTATCACAGTTAAATTTAAAGACCCGATATGTTACATCGACTTGTGCTCTAGGACTAGCGCAACTCGACAAAATTGCACGAAATTGTTTCAAATTATTGTGCTTTTATTTGATTATTGGAATTAAAAAAACTGATATGCCTAATTAAACAGCAGGGTGGATTCATTTAATAAACTTAATAAATAGTCTGTTAATTGATAAGGAGCACTTATTAAGCCGCGAGATTTCCAGATAAATTCGCAGAAATAAATACTAAGAAAAATATAAAAATTAAAGTGCCTAAAATATCAAGGAAAGTGATCATTCTATTAATAAATTAAGAAGGGGGTATTGATCGTACGACAGACAGCCTTGCTGCAAATAGTACGACTCTGCATAGTAGTTTCAAGTCTTCAGAAACCGCCTGTCAGGAAGTGGCGAAATCTTTTGGTATGGACTTGTTTAAAAGACTGTACGGAGATGGAAAAGCATGTATCAAAAGGCGTTTACCTTGATTGAAGTCATGATTGTACTCACAATTATTGCCATTCTGGCGACAGTAGCTGGCATGAGTTATCACAGTTATGTAGTGCGAAGCCAACTAGCGGAGGTTTTTGAGCAAGCGGGTAGCTATCGAACTCAATTTATTGCCTCTGATGGCCATTGTGATGCAGGCCGTCAAATTGGCAGCGGAACCCAATATATTGAAAAAGTCGTGATCAATGCAGCTTGCCGGATAGAATTTAAGCTACGGCAGGATGGAGTAGATACGGCAATCCGTGGAAAATCCATCGCTTTTGATGTTTATAGCGGCAGTTGTTCTTCTAGCGATATCAGCCAGCGTTATTTACCTAAAGATTGCCGAGGACAATAATTTTCGTGATATCGATTAGCCTGATTGAACTTCAACCTTTATCTTTTTATGTCTGATGATCTTGGGCAGACATTAAATATTCACATATGCATTTTTATGGACTGGAAAAGATCACTTATTTAAGTCTGGATCTTCTGTTTTGACTTCATATCTGGATGTATCTTGGAGAGAAATTCAACATATTGTGAAAGTTTAATTTATAAAAAATAGTTAAGAATAATCCCAGATTTATCATCTTATTAGAATCTAACTTAGACTCTAGTCAATCAATGCACCTTAAAAGTGCAGAATATTTATCCGATAGGTAAATACAAGATCAATAAATTGATAAATATTGTAGGCTAGTCTTTACCCCTCGCTGTTTTTTTAAGACAATAGACGGCAGTTTTGAAAGTCTTTTCATCATTTCCTATTTCTTCTGAATTTATTTGGACGCTGATTTATGACAACCCCGCTTAATGAACGTCGTATTGCAAACGCAATTCGTGTATTGGCAATGGATGCTGTGCAAAAAGCAAACTCAGGACATCCAGGTGCTCCAATGGGGATGGCAGATATCGC
This sequence comes from Acinetobacter sp. YH16038, assembly GCF_013417275.1. Taxonomy (NCBI): domain Bacteria; kingdom Pseudomonadati; phylum Pseudomonadota; class Gammaproteobacteria; order Moraxellales; family Moraxellaceae; genus Acinetobacter; species Acinetobacter sp. YH16038. The sequence goes on from NZ_VPEG01000002.1 coordinate 81,339, forward strand.
TGATGTGGTTTGGCGCGAATTCTTAAACCATAACCCAACAAATCCGAATTGGGCTAACCGTGACCGTTTCGTATTGTCGAATGGCCATGGCTCTATGCTTCAATACGCACTTCTTCATTTAACGGGCTATGATCTTTCAATTGAAGATCTTAAAGCATTCCGTCAACTTCATTCTAAAACTCCAGGTCACCCAGAATTGGGCTATGCACCGGGTATTGAAACAACCACTGGTCCTTTAGGCCAAGGTATCGCAAATGCTGTTGGTTTTGCACTGGCTGAAAAAACTTTAGCAGCGCAATTCAACAAGGAAGATATCAAAGTTGTAGATCACTACACTTACTGCTTCCTGGGCGATGGTTGCTTGATGGAAGGTGTTTCTCACGAAGCATGTTCTTTGGCAGGTACTTTAGGTCTGGGTAAGCTGATTGCTTACTATGATGACAACGGTATTTCGATTGACGGTGAAGTGGAAGGTTGGTTCTCTGACGATACAGAACAACGCTTCAAGTCTTATGGCTGGCAAGTGATCAAAGTTGACGGTCATGATGCTGATGCAATCCGTCAAGCCACTGTTGAAGCAAAAGCTGAAGTGAATAAACCAACCATCATCATGTGTAAAACAGTGATTGGTTTAGGTTCACCAAACAAACAGGGTAAAGAAGACTGTCACGGTGCTCCTTTAGGTAATGACGAAATCGTATTGACTCGTGAAGCTTTGGGCTGGTCAGATGAAGCGTTTGTCATTCCTGAAGATGTATACGCAGCTTGGGATGCCAAAGATAAAGGTTCACAAGCTGAATCAGCATGGAATGAAACTTTTGCCGCTTATGCAACAAAATACCCAGCTGAAGCAGCTGAATTAAAACGTCGTCTTTCTGGTGATCTTCCAGCTGACTTTGTTGCAAAAGCGGATGCTTATATCGCTGAAGTAAATGCAAAAGAAGAAACCATTGCTACACGTAAAGCGAGCCAAAATACGTTACAAGCTCTTGTGCCTTCACTACCAGAAGTACTAGGTGGTTCTGCTGACCTTGCAGGTTCTAACCTGACACTTTGGAAAGGTGCACAAGGCGTACAGGACAATCCAGCAGGTAACTATGTTCACTACGGTGTACGTGAATTTGGTATGACTGCGATTGCCAATGGTGTTGCTCTTCACGGAGGTTTCATTCCTTACGTAGCAACATTCCTGATGTTTATGGAATATGCACGTAATGCAGTACGTATGTCTGCACTGATGAAACAACGCGTGATTCATGTCTACACTCACGATTCAATCGGTCTGGGTGAAGATGGTCCTACACACCAGCCAATCGAACAAATCGCATCTTTACGTGGTACACCAAACCTGAATACATGGCGTCCATGCGACACTGTTGAAGCAGCGATTTCCTGGAAATCTGCTTTGATGCGTTCAGAAGGCCCAACAGCGTTAATCTTCTCTCGTCAAAACCTGCCATTCCAAACGCGTACTCAAGCACAAATTGAGAATGTAGCGAAAGGTGGTTATGTTCTGGCTGAAGAAAAAGGCGAATTGAAAGCGATCATCATTGCGACTGGTTCTGAAGTTTCTCTTGCAATGGAAGCTTATGCACAGCTTCAAGGTGTACGTGTGGTATCTATGCCATGTGCTGAAGAGTTCGTGAAACAGGATGCTGCATATCGTGAATCGGTTCTTCCTTCAAATATTCGTGCACGTGTAGCGGTTGAAGCTGCACATGTGGATTACTGGTGGAAATTTGTAGGTCTGGATGGTCGTGTGATCGGTATGACCACTTATGGCGAATCTGCACCTGCTAAAGACCTATTTAAACACTTCGGTATTACAACTGAAGCTGTTGTAGCAGCTGTAAAAGAGATTACTGCTTAATCAACTGATTAAGTCATTTTTTAAGGGCGCCCCAGTTTTGGGGCGTCTTTTGTTTTTCCGCTTTCTAGCCTTGTTTTCATGTGGCAACCGCTAAAAAGTGTTCTCCCATAATTGAAATGAAAGAGTGAGATAAACATGAGCTTGTATGAACAAATTAGTGATGAAATTACTTTAATGGATGCAGGCGAGCAGAAATGGATCGGGCAGGATCTACCCCTTGAAGCAATGGTTGCGGTTGAGCTATTACTTCAGGAAATGGCTGAAGAAAAAATCATTAAAGTACGTCGCAAGAACCATGAAAAGCATTCTGGTTTGAAGCAGGTGGATCGTATTCTGGTTGAAAAACTTTAACAGAAAATACTAAAAGTCCCTGAATGGGGCTTTTTTTATGTCGGATGATTTCCTCTGACAGTTGCTTATGAACATTAGATGAGATAAATCTAAGTTCGTGCCATCATAAAAACCTAATGACTCATATCGTAAATAATTGACTTAAAGATAATTAAAGACATAAACCAAAGAAGTTACTCAATATGGAAATATCATCCCAGATCCAGATCAAATCTCTAGAGCAAATATCACAGCCCGAATGGCTGTTTTTATGGAAAGGCTATCAAACCTTTTATGAGGCGCAAATTTCAGAAAAAATCAGTGAAAATACCTGGGCCAAGCTCACTAGTCCTGGACAGGACAATATGTATGGTTTTGCTGCACTGATTGATGGAAAAGTAGTCGGACTAGTTCATGTTGTTGAGCATGACAGTAGCTGGACCATGCGTCCTTATGCCTATTTACAGGATTTATTTGTTCATCCGGATTATCGCGGACAGGGCGTAGCACGTGCACTGATTCAGCATGTCTATGGTGTAGCACAGCAGCGTAATTGTGATCGGGTGTATTGGCTCACCCATGAATCAAACCATAAAGCCAGATTGCTCTATGATAAAGTGGCCAAAAAAACCGGATTTATCCAGTATCGTATGTCTTAAATGCTTAGATTTACACGAGAATTTACAATTTTATCGTTTCATAGTTGCAACAAAACGTTTTATCTTTAGGGATGTAAACGGTTCAAGATTCTATAAACTGAAGTTAATTCAGACGAGAGATAACAACATGAATTTGAAAACATTAACTTTAGGCTTGGTAGCCGCATCTGTTGCAACTTTTAGCTTTGCAAAACCGGTGACTTATACAATTGATCCGGGTCACACTGCGACGGTATTTAGCTGGAACCATTTTGGGTTTTCTACGCCATCAGGCAATTTCTCAGATATTCAGGGTAAAATTGTGGTCGATAATGAACAGCCAGCCAAATCTTCTGTAGATGTGACCATTCCAGTTTCTAGTATAAATACCAACGTGACTGCACTGGATGACCATTTAAAGAAAGAAGATTTCTTTGATGCAGCCAAATATCCAAATATTACGTTCAAAAGTACTAAGGTAGAAACCAAGGACAAAAAGAACTTCAAGATTACCGGTAATTTAACCGTTAAAGGCGTGACCAAGCCAGTGGTATTGGATGCGGTGTTAAATAAACAGGGTGAACATCCAATGGCAAAAGTTCCAGCGATTGGTTTTAATGCTACAACATCATTTGACCGTTCTGCATTCGGCTTAGGCGCGAATGTTCCGCATGTGAGTGACAAGATTACTGTTCAGATCACCACTGAAGCGACCATTCCGGCAGAACCTGCAAAGAAATAAGATTTATTTCCATTCTGCATAAAAAGAAAAAAGCACCTTTATAAAGGTGCTTTTTTATTGGGCCAATAGATGAATTATGAAACAGAATCGGCATCTATCTAAACTAAAAAATCTTAGCTATGATTCCATTAATCTATTTTGACAAACTTTCAATCATAAATATTTATCCAGTACCTTTGATCAAAACACTAGTTTTAACTGAGTCAGATATTGCTCTAGGACAGATTTAGAAGTGCTTTCCAGTGTAGGCGCAAATTGAAGATTGGCTGTCCGAAGGGCTGGAATATTAATTTTAGCTTGGCGTAATTCAGAGGTATGACCAATTAGCCACTTTTCCAGACTATCGCCAGCGACTTCAGGATGAAATTGCAGAGCCAGAATATTTGATCCTAAGCGAAAAGCCTGATTTGGGTAGAGATTGGAACTGGCTAATAATTCAGCCTGTTCAGGCAGATCAAAAGTATCGCCATGCCAATGTAGCACTTCAATATTTTTCAGATGTTGCAGCGGGTTATTCTCAGCGGCTGGAATAGTAAGTTTAGACCAGCCAATTTCTTTACTATGTCCTGCATAGACTTTAGCACCGAGTGCATGAGCCATGAGTTGAGCACCCAGACAAATACCTAAAGTGGGTAAATTCTTTTCTAAACGCACTTTAAGTAAGTCTATTTCTTGTTGTAAGAAAGGGTAGTCCTCCGTTTCATAAACACCAATTGGACCCCCTAAAATAATTGTCAGACCTTTATATTCATACGCTTTACGCAGGTCATCAATACCGGCTTCAAAATAGCGAACACGTAATCCCAACTGATAAAATACATCTTCCCAGGCACCTAGGTCTTCAAAAGCCAGATGTTGAATGGCATATACGGTATCGGGGAAGTGATCAAGGTTCAGCATAGCAGTCAGGTCTAAATGGAAAATATTTATTTAACGTTATTCTGCAAAAAATTAGAAGTCTTTTTAATCCGGTGATTTAGCCTTAGGTAGGTGATTCATCCGAATCGGCAATCCTATGTAAGACTATAACTCCGCTTTGTATCAATATGCAGCGATATTTTCCTTTTCTATAAAAAAGGCGTTAGAGTAGAAAGCAGTGGATAATCATAAGAGGCAGGATAAAAAATGCACAATATCTGCTTATATGTCGATAAAAAACGTATCAGTCCTTATGCCATGTCGGTTTATGTGGCTCTAAAAGAGAAAGGACTCAACTTTCAGGAAAAAATGATCGATCTGGATCTGCTGGAACAGCAATCTTTGGCTTATCGTAAAATTTGTCCGAGTGGCAAAGTTCCTTGTCTGATCATTGATGATTTTCATTTATTTGAATCGTGGGCGATTACTGAATACCTGGAAGATGCTTTTCCGGCACCGGATTATCCTGCTTTATATCCTGCAGAGATGAAAGCCAGAGCAAAATGTCGCGCCGTTCAGGCTTTGATTAAAACTGATTTTTCCTCTATCCGGCAGGATATGCTTTCAACTTCGATCTTTGTTCCACCTAAAAGGCCTTTAATCGCATCGGCTGAAACCATGCAGGATATTCAGCGCTTACTGGCAATCACAGAAACTTTAGTTGAAGAGCTTTGGCTCACCGAACAATGGTCAATTGCAGACTTTGATCTAGCCTTTATGCTGCATCGCCTGCTTAGTCACGATGTTGAGCTTCCCGAAAAAATTCAGGCTTATATCCAGCGTAATTTTCAGCGATCTTCAGTGCAGTCCTGGATTTTGGAAAATGAAAAATTGAGGACTCATGCTGAGTTTTGATTCTATGTTCGGTAGAGAGGTTAATTTAATAATTTAAGTACTAAGTTTGCTTAATGAATAGACATGGATATTTTAAAAGAGAGCCAAGTTATACAAAAAATTGCTTAAATATCAGCAGAGCAAGCGTAGTATAGAAAGTATAGGTAATAAGAAGTAGCTAAAACTTAGAATCAGATTCAAATGAAAAGGAGTATAAGGTGGGTGGATCACATCATCATGATCATAGTCATGTAGAAGTTAGTGCGAAGAATGCCAAAAAACTGTCCATCGCCTTAGCTCTGACGACAGCCTTTTTAATTGTAGAAGTCATTGCCGGTTTTATGACTCAGAGTCTGGCCTTGCTTTCTGATGCGGCACATATGTTTACAGATGCAGCCGCACTGGCGATTGCTTTAGCTGCAATTAAGATCGGGCAAAAACCAGCAGATGATAAACGCACTTTTGGATATCAGCGTTTTGAAATTCTGGCAGCTTTGTTTAATGCGATCATGCTATTTCTGGTAGCGATGTATATCCTGTTTGAAGCTTACCAGCGCCTGAGCCATGCTCCTGAAATTGAAAGTCTGGGCATGTTGATTGTCGCTATACTCGGACTGGTTATTAACCTGATCTCCATGAAAATTCTGGTTTCTAGCAGTCAGGAAAGCTTGAATATTAAAGGAGCTTATCTGGAAGTACTGAGTGATGCACTAGGTTCGGTGGGTGTCATTATTGGCGCAATCATCATCTATTTCAGCGGTTGGATGTGGATTGACACCGTGATTGCGGTCATGATCGGATTCTGGGTCATTCCACGGACATGGATTTTATTGAAACAGAGCATCAATATTCTGCTGGAAGGAGTTCCCGATGAAATCGATATTGAAAAACTGCGCCATGACCTACTGGCGCTAGACGGTGTTAAAGATATTCATCAGCTAAAAGTCTGGGCGATTACTTCCAAGAAAGTCATGCTAACCGTGCATTTGGTTGCGCCAGACGTTGACTATAAAAAGTTGCATCAGGAGGCATTCGAGATGTTGCACCATGAACATCACATTACTGAGATGACATTGCAAATTGAAGCAGAAGATTGTCCCCCAGAACAGCATCGGCAATCAGCCCATTCGCATGAGCATCATGACCATAAAGAAAGCCATCAACATTAAGTTTGAGGAATTTTGCTATCACACTTAATGTATTTTTAAACTTTGATCTTTTAATTTTAGCCTTTCAATAGTGACACAATTACATCTTTATAACTCGGTGGTGCTTTCACGTAATCGCGCTCTCGCAACATCTGATGCATTTTGGGCAGATTTTGATGTGGAACAGAGGCCATTAAATGATGTTCAATATGATAATTTACATGAATCGGTGCAACGAAAGCACGCACTAGCCATCCTGCACGGGTGGTACGGGTATTAGTTAAAGCAGAATGGCTAGTTTCCAGACCAGCATGCTCAGCCATTGCCCGGATACGAATAAAGAGTGGGAAAGGAGTGATATAAGCTAACGGCCACAATAAATAAAGTTTCGGATGACCGCTGGCCCAAAGTGCAGAAAATAGGGCAGCATTGGAAATCAGCATGCCCGAGCTATTTTTTAACAGATTCTTTGCCAGTTCCAAGTTACTGCGATTACCACGAGGAATTGGTTTCGGATCATTGGAAACACTCCATTCCAGAAGTTCTAAATCCATCAAGACTCGGCCAGCCAGAAATTTTAGGCCGGATTGACCATTTAAATCTCTAAAGAATTTTCTAAATAATGATTGTTTAGTAATTGGAAAGTTTTTCACCAAACCTAAATCTGGATCATCAGGTTGAGAGGTGCGGGCATGATGTTTCAAATGATAAGGACGATATTTACCGACCTCATTCCAGATCGGACGGGCGCACAACCAGTCAGTGAAGTGTGTGTTTAGCCACTTGGTTTTAAACAGACTGTGGTGTGAGGCATCGTGCATTAAAATGGCCATAGCCAGCTGACGACCTGCCAGAATGGCTAATGCCAAGGCACATATCAATATTTTCCCCCAGACTGGTAAATATTCCCAGCTATAAGCGACTGTGCCAAAGGTCAAAACAATCACAGCCCAAGTTGAGCTCACTGCCAAAGCACCCTGTAAATCGGATGGGGTAGTCAGCTCTCTAATTTCTTCACGGCTAAATAGCTCTGTGACACTCACTTTACTGTTCATTATTCTGCCTTGATCTAATTCTTGTATTTCTTATCACTATATTTGAATTAAAATATTACAGTCAATTTATTTTTGTGAGTATGTGGGAAATAAATTATACACCTTGTTGTTGAAAATATTGCTGCCATAACTGCTGGCCTTGTTCCTCCATACGCCGTACAGCCAGTTCAAACTTTTGTCGGGCTGGAGCATCTAGCCATTCTTCAGGCAATAGTGGATCTGCACGCAGACTAAATACAGCAGATTTCGCCAGATAAAAGGCGGTTTTAGCTGATTCAGCCAAGGATAACTGTTGATGGTTTTCAAACCATTGTTCAATTTCCTGGCTGATATTCAAATAAGTTTGATGCAGGCCATGAATATCCCAAAGTGCAGATACATGGGTGTGCTGATCGATCTCGCTGACCTGAAAAAATCGTGCGCCTTGATCCAGGCCAAACTTGACGGCTGCTGATTTAAGCTCGTTCAAACTGAGTTGTAAATTATCCGGTCGGATAAACACATTCTGTTCCAGTTCCTGAAATCCATAATAACGTAAGGCTTTTTCCCGTTTAGATAAGGCCGTACGATCTACTCGTCCCAACGCACCGGTATAAACCAGAATGTATTTGCCATCCCAAGCCGTAGCGATCTGCATATTGGGGTGTTTGTTCAGGCTGATAAAAGAAGTATCAAATTTTTTTTCAATTAACTGATAAATGCCACGTTCTACTGACTGAATGATCTGATCCTGATTGAGGCGTGCGACCGCAACCCGCAAGCTGTTGTCAGAGATTCCTAATAAGTCTGCTGCACATAACATCTGTTTGATGCTAACAGTAGAATTATGTGAGGCATAGAGCAGGTCTAGCACCAGATGTCGGGCATTCAGTTTATAAGTCATGAAACTAGATCGTGATTAGAAAATGAGAATTTGGAAACTTTTTGTACAATAGCATTTTGAATAGGGAGAACCAAAGGGGAATACGACTAAAGTGTTTGTATATTCAGGCAATTAATTTTAATTAAAGACAACGTATATGGATAAAAATGAATAGATAAGGTCTTGGTTTTCTACTGAGGCACAGTATTTCACAGCCAATAAGCTGGTCTAAGCAGCAAGTCAACGAAAAAGTCGTGAATCGGTTTTTTTTATCTCTTTATTCTTGATTATTTTTAATCCCAGCTCCCTAGGGAACTGGAATTACCTAAAAAATTAAAGTGAAGTGTTAGTTATAACTGCTTCAAAAATGGGTATATGAACAAGAACAAGATTTCTTATTCACACGAATTACCTTACATATTCGGGTAGTTCGGACCACCGCCACCTTCCGGTGTTACCCAGGTGATATTCTGAGATGGATCTTTGATGTCACAGGTCTTGCAATGTACACAGTTCGCGGCGTTGATCTGGAAGCGTTTCGAGCCGTCATCATTTTCCATAATTTCGTATACACCCGCCGGGCAGTAGCGCTGAGCTGGCTCATCCCATTTCGGCAGGTTCACATCCACCGGAATCGAAGCATCAGTTAACTTTAAGTGCGCTGGCTGGTTTTCTTCATGGACTGTATTCGATACAAACACAGAAGACAGACGGTCAAACGTCAGCTTGCCATCCGGTTTTGGATAGTTCGGCTTGAAGTTCACTGCATCAACCGTTTTCAGAGTTTTAAAGTCTGGCACTAAATCATGGAGCGTGAACGGCACTTTAAACACGTTCTGGTCGATGAAGTTGAATGCACCACCCATCCATTGACCGAACTTGTGCATCGCAGGGCCAAAGTTACGCGCGCTATACAGCTCTTCTTTCAACCAGCTGTTGTTGAACTTGTCTGTATAAGCAGTCAACTCTTTTACAAAGAAGTCTTCACCTTCAGTCACACGTGCAATCGCCACATCACCGCCTTTTTCTACACCGGCAGCAATCGCTTCAAATACCGCTTCACCACACAACATGCCGGATTTCATTGCAGTATGTGAGCCTTTGATCTTGGCAAAGTTCAGGAAGCCGGCATCATCACCAATTAAAGAGCCACCCGGGAAGGTAAATTTCGGCAGGGAGGTGAAACCACCTTTAGTAACCGCACGCGCACCATAAGAAATACGTTTACCGCCTTCCAGATACTGTTTAATTAGTGGATGCGTTTTCCAGCGCTGCATTTCCATGAATGGATACATGTGCGGATTTTCATAAGAAAGATCCACGATCATGCCTAATGTCACCTGGTTGTTTTCAGCATGGTATAACCACCAGCCACCTGAAGAACCAGTTTCAGATAAAGGCCAGCCGGCACCGTGCATTACCAGACCTGGTTTGTGTTTCGCTGGATCGATTTCCCAGAGTTCTTTAATGCCGATCCCGTAGTGCTGCGGATCAGCATCTTTATCCAGGTTGAATTTCTGGATCAGGCGTTTACCTAAATGACCGCGGCAGCCTTCAGCAAAGATGGTGTATTTGGCATGCAGCTCATAACCCGGCGCAAAGTTATGCGTCGGTTCGCCATCTTTACCAATACCCATGTCACCGGTTTGGATACCTTTCACCGTACCATCTTCATGATACAGAATTTCAGAAGCAGCAAAGCCCGGGAAGATCGATACTTCCAGTTCTTCGGCTTTCTGGCCTAACCAGCGCACTACATTACCGAGTGAGATGACATAGTTGCCATCATTGTGCATGGTTTTCGGCACCATCCAGTGCGGGGCTTCTTGTGATTTTTCATCTGAAAGAAGGAAGAAAGTTTTATCTTCTGTCACAGGAACATTTAAAGGCGCGCCTTCTTCTTTCCAGTTCGGGAACAGTTCGTTCATGGCACGTGGTTCAAGCACAGCACCTGAAAGAATATGTGCACCGACTTCGGAGCCTTTTTCCACGACACAAACGGACAGATCATTTAAATTGTTTTCAATTGCAAGTTGACGGATCTTGATTGCAGCAGACAGGCCGGCAGGGCCCGCACCTACGATCACAACGTCAAACTCCATCGATTCTCTAGAAATATCTTCCATAATAAGAAATCCTGTTTCGCTTAGCGGTATTTTACCACAGTGAAAAAGTTTTTAAATAGAAAGTTGGGAATTGATTATGAAAAAAGCCTCCTAGGAGGCTTTTTCTAAAACGGATTAAGATTTTTGAGGATCGTAGAGTTTTTCTTTGATGAACAGGGCAGGAAGCAGACCACAGATAAAGTATGCAGCACCCATTACTAAGAAGCCAAGACCGATCGAACCGCCTGTTGCCAGATAACCAATCGTAGCTGGGGCAATTGCCGCACCTAAACGACCGACGTTATATGCACCACCAATTGCTGTACCACGTACATTGGTTGGGAAGCTTTCAGTCATATATGTTGCATTCACACCATATGGAATACCATATAGGAAACCGAAGATCACCAATAAGTACAGGATATTGTCTGGTGAGTTATAGAATACGATCAGTGGCAGGAAGATCGCAGTACCAATTGCACCGAAGGCATAAGTAAAACGACGTCCGAATTTATCTGCCATTAAGCCTGCAAGGATTTTACCTAGAATCATCGCGGTATAGGTACCGACCATGTAGGCAGTCATTTCCTTGAACTTCATACCCAGTTCACTTTCCAGGTATGTTGGCATCCAGTTGTTTACACCATAGTAACCAAATTGAAGGAAACCAGCAGTTAAAGCCCATAAGATAAACATGTTACGGTTTTTCTTATCTTGGAAAATCAGTTTCCATGTCGACTCAGCAGGTTTGTCCGTCACTTCAACTTTCTTGAAGCGGTTTTCTTGCCATGCCGCTGGTTCTGGTACCAGAATGTGCATCAAAATAGCCAAGGCAATTGGAATCGCAGCTACATAGAACAGCATGCGCCAGCCGTGATCTGGAATTAACCAGCCCGCAAGCAAGGTCGCAACGATATAGCCAACTGTCCAGCCAGCCTGTAATGTCCCTAAAACAGTCGTACGATATTTAGTTGGCACGTACTCAGCCATTAAAGTATTCGATGCAATATACAAAGAACCCAAGCCAAGAGAAGCGAAGAAACGTAATGCACCAAATTGAGCAAAGCTTTGGGTAAAACCAAGACCACAAGTTAATGCTGAAAATAAAAGGATTGAGACAACGACGGTACGTACACGACCGAATTTATCACAAGCCCACCCTCCGAATATACCTCCAACTGCCATACCTGCGAGAGTAAAGCTTCCGAGCATCCCAGCTTCCACAGAGGTTAGACCAAATTCAGCTTTAATACTGTTTAAGCTGTAGGAAAGCAGCATTAAATCCGCACCATCGACCAGCAGGGCGAGGAATGCAAAGATAAATGCGATTTTCCAGGTATTTGGGCCAATTTTTGAAATTGTATTCGTTATAGCCATCATCCATTACCTATAAAAAAGGCCTGATCGCAAGGAGAGTTGATCAGGCCAAACTTGTTACTGAGTCGCCTCGCGAATCATATTGCGCGCAATAATGACTTGCTGGATCTGCGTGGTTCCTTCATAAAGACGGAATAAACGCACATCGCGGTAGAAGCGCTCAATTGCATATTCACTGATGTAGCCCGCGCCACCATGGATTTGCACACCACGGTCAGCGACACGGCCACACATTTCTGTTGCAAACATTTTTGCGCAAGATGCTTCAGTACTTACGTTCTGGCCGGCATCACGACGACGCGCTGCATCAAGCACCATGCATTTCGCTGCATAAATTTCAGCTTTAGAATCTGCCAGCATGCCCTGGATCAGCTGGAAGTTGGCAATCGCCTGACCGAACTGCTTACGTTCAACGGCATATTGCAATGAATCTTCCAGCATACGGGTTGCAGCACCCACGCTCAGTGCAGCAATGTGGATACGGCCCTTATCCAGAACCTTCATCGCAGTTTTAAAGCCAACGCCTTCTACACCGCCAATCAAAGCTGATGCAGGGATACGGCAGTTTTCAAAGATCACGTCACAGGTATGTGCGCCTTTCTGGCCCATTTTCTTGTCACGTTTACCCAGTGAAATACCTGGCAATTTACTGTCAACGATGAACGCTGAAATAGCTGCAGCACATTTTAATTCAGGATTGGTACGTGCCATTACTGTGAATACACCTGCATGTGGGGCATTGGTAATGAAACGCTTGGTACCATTCAGAATGTACTCATCACCATCTTTTACAGCAGTAGTTTTAAGCGACGCTGCATCAGAACCAGAATCCGGTTCAGTCAGACAGAACGAGCCAATAATTTCACCGCTGGCAAGTTTTGGCAGGAAGTGCTGTTTTTGCTCTTCAGTACCATCGATGATCAGGCCAGATGCGCCGATACCGTTATTCGTACCAATCAATGAGCGGAAAGCAGGGGAAGTGCGGCCCAGTTCAAAAGCGATATAGACTTCTTCTTCCATGGTCAGGCCAAGACCGTCATATTCTTCAGGAATGGTTAAACCAAATAAGCCCAACTCTTTCATTTGTTGCACGATTTCTGCAGGAATTTCATCCGTTTCTGCAACAATTTCTTCATTTGGGATTAATACGCCTTCTACAAACTGGCGAATCATATCTACCAACTGGTCTAAGGTTTCCTGATCACGAATCATGTCCTAACTCCGTATCTAGGATTTCGTTCTGTCCACATCTTGTCCAATGTGAATAAAAACTCATCACTAAGCTAAATTTATGCGGATACTAATTAAAATTAAAACAAGGATCAATATATACGAAATTATATTTTGCTGTGCGATATTTATGTTTTGCTATAAAATTGGATTTAAATAATTGATTTAGTTTGATTAATGCTATTTTTAAGGCGTTATAAAATATTTTTTGTTCAAATTTGAATAGTTTACTTTGAACGAAATTTATGTATATTGTTAATTAAATACCGCTGTGCGAAATGAGAAGATTATGGAAAGCACTGAAATTTTAAAATTGACTGTACAGGAAGATGGCGTCGCGATTGTTCAAATCCATCGCCCGGAAGCACGTAATGCCTTGAACCTGGAATTACGTCAGCAACTCTCTGAAGCATTTCAATACCTTTCAAAATTAGATGCTGTAAAAGCCATTGTTTTGACCGGCGGTGAAAAGGTTTTTGCTGCGGGAGCAGACATTAAAGATTTCACTACTGCAACCACAGCACAAATGTATTTACGCCATACTGAACAGTACTGGCAAAGTATTACTGACTGTCCGAAACCGATTATTGCGGCTGTGAATGGTTATGCACTCGGTGGTGGCTGTGAACTGGCCATGCATGCCGACATCATCATTGCCGGTGAAAATGCCAAATTTGGTCAGCCTGAAGTAAAACTGGGCTTGATGCCGGGTGCAGGTGGAACACAACGTTTACTGCGTGCGATTGGTAAATATCAAACCATGCTTTGGGTACTCACCGGTAAACTGGTGAAAGCTGCTGAAGCTGAGCGTATGGGCTTGGTTTCTGAAGTCGTGGAAGATGAAAACACTATTACGCATGCCATTGAAATTGCTCAAACCATTGCGTCTTTCTCTCCAATCGCGGTTCAGCAAATTAAAGAAGTGACCAATCTTGGCCAAGATCAATCTTTACAAGGTGCTTTGGCATTGGAACGTAAAGCTTTCCAGATTTTATTTGATACCAAAGATCAGAAAGAAGGCGTGAATGCGTTCTTTGAAAAACGTCCTGCACAATACACTGGAGAATAAGACATGACCATTCAATCTATGGCGCTCATTGGTACTGGTGTAATGGGCATGGGTATCGCGCAAATCGCAGCCCAGGCAGGTCTGGAAGTGCGCTTATTCGATGCTAAAGCAGGTGCAGCAGAAGCAGGTCTGGCTAAACTTAAAGCTACGCTTGAAAAACTTCAAGCCAAAGGAAAATTCACTGAAGAAGTCCTGAATGAAACTTTGGCACGCTTTAAAATTCTAAACAGCATTGAAGAAGTGGCTGGGGTTGATCTGGTGGTGGAAGCCATTATTGAAAATCTGGACATCAAGCAAAGCCTGTTTAAACAATTGGAAGGTATCGTATCTCCAGAAACCATTCTGGCAACCAATACCTCATCATTGTCAGTGACTGCGATTGCTTCCAATCTTGAGCATCAAGGCCGCATGGCGGGATTCCATTTCTTTAACCCAGTGCCCCTGATGAAAATTGTCGAAGTGATTGCAGGTTTGGCGACCGATGAACAGGTGGTCGCTGATCTACTTGATCTTGCACAACATATGGGTCACTTTGGTGTGCGTACCAAAGACACGCCAGGATTCATTGTCAATCACGCGGGTCGTGCTTATGGTACTGAAGCACTAAAAATCCTGGGTGAAGGTGTAGCTTCTGTTTCTGAAATCGACCGTATTCTGCGTGAAGGTGCCGGTTTCCGTATGGGACCACTGGAATTATTTGACTTGACTGCACTGGATGTTTCTCATCCGGTAATGGAATCGATTTTCAACCAGTATTATCAGGAAGACCGTTACCGTCCAAGCGCTTTAACCCGTCAAATGCTGGCTGGTAAAAAAGTCGGTCGTAAAGTCGGTGAAGGTTTCTATAAGTATCAGGATGGTCAAAAGACCAATGAAGCTCCGGCTCAGATTGCGCCTGAAGTAACTGAATTCAGCCCGGTCTGGATCAAAGCAGATCTTGAACAGGATGCCAGTATCTTGCGTGACTATATCCGTGAGCAAGGTCTGGTTATCGACAGTGCAGAAACTCCGGCAGCTGACAGTCTGATTCTATTGGCCACTTATGGTGAAGACACCACGACTGCAGCGCTTCGTTTTGATGTCGATGCGACTCGTGCAATCAGCATCGATATGCTGACTGATTTTGCCAAGCACCGTACCATCATGCCTTCGATTGCAACTCAAAAAGCCTATATCGACCAGGCACATGCATTGTTTGCTAAAAATGGTCATGGCGTATCGGTAATTGCTGAAAGTATTGGCTTTGTCGCACAGCGCGTATTGGCAATGGTCGTGAATCTGGCTTGTGATATTGCCCAACAACAAATCGCAACTGCAGCCGATATCGATAAAGCAGTAAAACTTGGTCTGGGCTACCCACATGGACCAATTTCATGGGGTGATGTTTTGGGCGCAGAACGTATCCTGTTGATCCTGGAACGTATCCTGACAAATACCGGTGACCAGCGTTACCGTCCAAGTCCATGGGTACAACGCCGTGCCCGTTTAAAACTTTCTCTTCTTCACACTGCAGCAGTTTAAGGAATCAAACTCATGTTAAATGCATATATTTATGATGGATTACGTACGCCATTTGGTCGTCATGCAGGTAGCCTGGCAAAGGTTCGTCCAGATGATCTTGCTGCACATGTGATTAAGGCACTGGTAGAGAAGCATAATTTAGCTGCTGATATTTTTGATGATGTAATTCTGGGTAATACCAATCAGGCGGGTGAAGACAGTCGTAACATTGCACGTCATGCAACGTTATTGGCGGGTCTGGATGTGAAAACGCCAGCACAAACTGTGAACCGTCTATGTGCTTCAGGTTTAGCAGCGGTGATTGATGCAGCTCGTGCGATTACTTGTAATGAAGGGGATATCTTCCTTGCAGGTGGTGTCGAGTCGATGTCTCGTGCACCGTTTGTCTTTGCCAAATCTGAAACACCATTTAGCCGTGATTTTAAAGTATTCGATTCAACCATCGGCGCACGTTTTCCGAACCCTGCCATTGAAAAACAGTTCGGCAATGACACCATGCCGCAAACTGGCGATAATGTAGCAGTAGAATACGGTGTAACCCGTGAAGATGCAGACCAGTTTGCTGCAGCATCACAAGCCAAATATGAAGCAGCTAAACAGGCAGGTTTCTTTGCTGACGAGATCGTGGGTGTTGAAGTGCCTCAAGGCCGTAAATTACCAGCAAAATTGGTCGATCAAGACGAACATCCACGTCCATCTTCTAACTTGGAAGCGCTACAGAAACTACGTCCACTGTTTGAAGGCGGTGTAGTGACTGCGGGTAATGCTTCTGGTGTCAATGATGGTGCAGCAGCGCTAATCATTGGTTCTGAAGCCGCTCAGGAAAAACTGGGCATCCAGCCAATGGCGAAAATCATTGCTTCTGCCGCTGCGGGTATTGAGCCACGCATTATGGGTGCGGGTCCGGTTAATGCGATCAAACTAGCATTAAAACGTGCCAACCTGACTTTGGATGACATGGATATCATTGAAATCAATGAAGCATTCGCATCACAAGTTTTAGCATGTCTAAAAGGTTTAGATGTGGCATTTGACGATGCACGTGTCAATCCAAATGGTGGTGCAATTGCAGTTGGGCATCCACTCGGTGCTTCAGGTGCTCGTTTAGTGCTCAGCACCGCTCGTGAATTGCAGCGCAGCGGCAAAAAATATGCTGTGATTAGTCTGTGTATCGGTGTGGGCCAAGGTCTGGCACTGGTCATCGAACGCGTATAAACAAAGGAAAAACACATGGGTGCATTAGAGGGTATTCGCGTACTGGATTTAAGTCGCGTACTTGCAGGTCCTTGGTGTGGTCAAATCCTCGCGGATTTAGGCGCTGAAGTGATTAAAGTTGAACGTCCTAAAACGGGTGATGATACCCGTATGTGGGGACCACCTTGGATGAAAAATGACCATGGTGAAAATACACGTGAAGCGGCGTACTACCAGTCAGCCAACCGTAATAAAATGTCAGTTGCGATTGATATTTCAACGCCTGAAGGTCAGGAACTGGTCAAAGCACTGGCTGCTGATTCAGATGTGGTGATTGAAAATTACAAAGCGGGTTCATTGAAAAAATACGGTCTGGATTATGAAAGCCTCAGCGCGATTAATCCGAAACTGGTGTATTGCTCAATTACTGGCTTTGGTCAAACTGGCCCTCGTGCACCTGAACCTGGTTATGACTTTATCATCCAAGGTATGGGCGGTTTAATGTCTGTCACTGGTGAGAAAGATGACTTACCGGGGGGCGGACCACAAAAAGTTGGCGTGGCTTTTGCGGATTTGACGACGGGTTTGTACTCGACCATTGCCATTCAGGCTGCTTTGCTGAATCGTCATGTGACTGGCCTGGGTCAGCATATTGATATGGCACTGTTGGATGTGCAGGTTGCTTTGCTGGCAAACCAAGGGATGAACTACCTGGCTTCAGGTAAAATTCCAGGTCGTTATGGTAATGCGCATGCCAATATTGTGCCTTATCAAGTGTTCCGCGCTGCCGACCAAGACTTCATTATTGCCTGTGGTAATGACAAGCAATTTGTGGCCTTGAGCGCTGCAATTGGTTTGCTTGATTTACCGCAAGATCCACGTTTTGTGACCAATGCACTGCGTATTCAGCATCGTGCAGAAATCACAGAGCTGCTAGCCAAACATTTCTTAAGCAATACTGCGAAGCATTGGGTAGAAGCAATTCATGCAGTGAAAGTTCCGGTAGGCCTGATTAATAACCTTGAACAAGCTTTCCAGGAACCACAAGTGCAAGCGCGTAATATGCTGGTTGAAATACCACATCCGTTAAAAGAAAAATTAACGGTGATTGGTTCACCAATTAAATTATCGCGTACACCAGTGGAATATCGTAAAGCACCACCAATGTTAGGTGAGCATACGAATGAAATTCTTTCACGTGTCGTGGATGAGGAAAAACTGGAGGCCCTAAAAGCTCAAGGTATTGTTGGTTAATAAACAAGAAAACCCATAATTCTAATAAAGAAGCAACTTAATCAAAGTTGCTTCTTTGCTATATACAAGATAATTATTTATAATTTCGCAATGCGAAACACTTATTATGAAATTGAAGGACGGTGAAGACATGTCTGATGATGTACCTGAAACCGATCAGTCGGAAGAAAAATTAATTGCGCCTTTGCGCCATGAGTTATTGCATCCGATCGAAGATATGCAGGATGAAAATGACCGTCAATTTATTACAGCTTTAGCACGTGGTCTGGAGTTACTGCGCTGCTTTAGTCCAAAACATCAGCATCTGGGCAATCAGGAACTGTCACAGATGACAGGTCTACCTAAACCGACGATTACCCGTTTAACCCATACCTTATCCCGTTTAGGATATTTAAAGCAGGTTCCGAATTCGAGCAAGTTTCAGCTCTCAGTCGGCGTACTGTCTTTTGGTTATTCGATGCTGTCGAATTTATCCTTGCGATCGGTTGCTCATCCATTAATGAAAAATCTGGCGGACTATGCTGAAGCTGCTGTGGCGATGGCAACCCGCGACCGTCTGAATATGATTTATCTGGATGTAGTGCAGGGTAAGGGGAATGTTACCATGCGTCGTCAGGTAGGAACGCATTTACCGATTCATTTAAGCTCTATGGGACGCGCCTGTCTGGCTGCAATGCCAGAAGATGAGCGTGATTTTCTGCTTGATGCGATTCGCCGTAAACATGCTGAAGAATGGCCACAGATCCAAAAAGATCTGGAGAAGTCATTTAAAGACTATCAGGAATATGGTTTCTGCTTTTCAATCGGTGAATGGCATAAGGACGTGAATTCGGTTGCAGTTCCTTTTGTCCATGAACAGCATGGTCTACTGGTGTTTAACTGCGGCGGTCCAAGTTTTCTCCTCAATGAAGAGAAAATCAAAAATGATATTGCACCACGCTTATTACATATGGTGAATAATATTAGAAATGAATTGGGTTAGAATCTTATAGATAGTTAGATATTACTGATTTTTTATTTAAGAGCAGGTTTTGAAGTTAAATATCTGCTCTTAATATTTTTATAGAATATAGTGATTTTATTTTCGAGTCGAATAAGTACTTAATATTAATTTTTAGTGATCAGATTCTATAAATATAGAAATAAAGTATAACAATAAAAAATAGTTTAAGAAAATCTTAAATATTAATTTAAAAATATTAAATAATTTAGGTGTGATCTATTTTAATCAGAGATATCATTCAGAGTGATACTTAATATATTTATTTTAATAAATTAACTGTTTTTCAATGTGAAGTTTACATTAAAAGTAATAAAAATAAATTTTTAGAAATAAATACTTTCCAAATCTAGAAAAGTAAAAAAACATAAATTTTATAAGATTAAATATAATTTATTTGAATGTAATTTTTTAAAAAAACTAAATATTTTAACTTTATGAGTCTTATTAAACTATGTAAAACAATAACTTAATTTTATTTTATATAAAACTATCAATGAATGATTAGCTATTGTTAAAAAAGTGATAGTTAAACCAGAAATGATTATTATTATCTGTAAAATTATATTGTAAAAAAGTAGAGTAATTGCTTGAAAAATGTTTTTAATAAATCTTTAATTAATACCAACTGTTTAAGTAGGTTTTATAGGGGTTTCCTATGCAGGTTCAAGTTATTTCAAAAGCGGGCGGTAATAATCAATTAATAAAAGAGTATCTGGAAAAAATAGAACTCAACAAAGATTCTGTAGTTCTAGTAGATGTAAAAGTCGAAGATATAGAAAAAATAGAATATATAAACAACCAAGCAGTAATTACTTTGAAAAGTGGTGAAATAATATTGGTTAATCAATTTAATCCGAAAAAGAGTTCATTGATTTTTAGAAATGAACAGTCGGAAATGTTTTTATATGACTTCGAAACTCTCGACTATAATCCTATCGATAAAATTGAACCATTATTATACGGCCACTCAGAAAGTGCATTTATCAATATTTGGCCAATAGCAGGTTTGGGAATAGCGGGCATAGGGTTAATTGCGGGGATAACTGATAATAAAAATAGTAATACTGAAAGTGCCGAACCTAGTCATCCTATAGACGAGCCTACAGATGAAGATAGTTCAGAAGAACCTCCGGTAGGTAGTAATCCGGGTAACTTGGAACCCGAAGAGCCTAAAGATGAAGAACCGGAAGAAGAGCCAAAAACTCCTATTGATAGCAATCTTAATGGTAAAGATGGGGTGGATGGTAAGGATGGCGAAAATGGTAAATCTGCACTGGAACTATTAATAGAAGCGGGTGAGCTGAATGCTGATGCAGATGTTAATGATCTGATTGATTATTTAAAGGGTAAAGACGGAAACAACGGCAAATCTGCGCTTGAATTATTGATTGAAGCCAAAGAATTACCAGAGGGTTCTACTGTAAATGATCTGATTGAGTACCTGAAAGGCACAGACGGTGTGAATGGTGCTGACGGAAAAGACGGTGCTGACGGTGAGAACGGCAAATCTGCGCTTGAATTATTGATTGAAGCCAAAGAATTACCAGAGGGTTCTACTGTAAATGATCTGATTGAGTACCTGAAAGGCACAGACGGTGTGAATGGTGCTGACGGAAAAGACGGTGCTGACGGTGAGAACGGCAAATCTGCGCTTGAATTATTGATTGAAGCCAAAGAATTACCAGAGGGTTCTACTGTAAATGATCTGATTGAGTACCTGAAAGGCACAGACGGTGTGAATGGTGCTGACGGAAAAGACGGTACTGACGGTCAAGATGGTGAAAACGGCCTAACGCCAGAAATTGGTAGCAATGGCAACTGGTGGATCGGCACAGAGGACACAGGTGTTTCTGCGATTGGTGAAATCAGCATCAGCGATGCGGGCACATGGGTCATTAACGGCACAG